>JARLGT010000001.1 GCA_031292615.1 Coriobacteriia bacterium
CCCCCTGGTCGAGAGAAACACGGCGTCCGTGAGGGCGCTTCGCAGCAGGTGCGGGCGGCCGTCAATCAAGTAGCGGCGCAGCTTCTCGGCGGCAAGCGGGTGAAGCGGTGCGAGGCGCTCCTTGGAGCCCTTGCCCATCAGTGTGATCTGTCGCTGTGCGAGGTCCAGCGAGCCCAACGTGAGCGCCGAGACCTCGCTCACGCGCGCGCCGGTCGCGTAGAGCAGTTCGAGGATCGCCGAGTCGCGCAGACCGACGGCGGTGGTGGTGTCAGGCGCGTCGAGTAGCGCGTCAAGTGCCTCGTTTGGGACCAGCCGAGGGAGGCGCGACGGCATCTTTGGGGTTGCAAGCACCGACGAAGGGTCCGAGGCGGCGAGGCCCTCAGTCACCAGGAAGGCGAACATGGAACGGACCGCCGAGAGCCGACGCGCAACTGTGCGACGCGCGTATCCGGCCCGGTCGAGTTCGGCGAGGTAGCGCCGCATCTGGCGGTGGTTGAGCGTGATCGGATCGATTCCGCTGCGCTCGGCCCACTCCAGATAGCGGGCGAGATCTGCCGAGTAGGCGCGCACCGTGTTGGGCGAGACGCCAAGTTCGACGGCGAGGTGTGTTAGGAATCGGTCGACCAGCGTGGCCGGGCCCATTGCGCTACTCATCGGGGCCCGCCTGGGGCAACGATGCCGAGAGCTCGCGATGCTCTCCGAGCCAAGCGGCCAGATCGGTGTGCGCTCGCTCTACGTAAGCGGCGTAGCGCTCCCGCTTGCCGCGGACGCGCTCAGATAGCGGCGGAATGATGCCGAAGTTGACGTGCATCGGCTGGTACTCCGTGGTAGCTGGATCCGTCGCGTAGGCAATGAGCGAGCCGAAGGCCGTAGTCGGCGGAAGGACCACGCCCGCAGCGCCGGTGATCTCGGCCCACGTGTTGAGTGCTGCCACCAAACCCGACATGGCGGCCTCAGCGTAGCCTTCGGTGCCTGTAAGCTGGCCGGCGAGGCGAACTGCCGGATGCTCGCGAAGCGCGAGCGAGGCGTCAAGTACGCGTGGTGCGTCGACGAACGTGTTGCGATGCATGACGCCGTAGCGCACGAAGACGGCGTCCCGCAGGCCCGGAATCATGTGAAAGACGCGCTCCTGCTCGGGAAACGCGAGGTTGGTCTGGAACCCCACGAGGTTGTACGCCGTGCCGGCGGCGTTCTCGGCACGGAGCTGCACGACTGCCCACGGCCGCTCTCCGGTTCGCGGGTCGGTCAGACCGACTGGCTTGAGCGCGCCGAAGCGAAGGGCGTCGAGGCCCGTGCGCGCGACCTCCTCGGCGGGCTGGCACGCCTGGAACAGATCGCTGCGCTCGAACTCTTTGGGGTTCACCTTGCGTGCCGATACGAGCGCATCGTAGAAGGCGGCGTATTCCTCGCGGCTCATCGGCGCGTTGAGATAGTCCGCGCTGCCGCCCTTGTCGTAGCGCGACTGGGCGAAGACCACGGAGCGGTCGAGGGTGTCTGCATCGACGATCGGTGCCGCAGCGTCGAAGAAGGCGAGTCGGTCGCCCACGAGCGAGGACAGGGCGCTCTCCAGCGCAGGGCTGGTCAACGGCCCAGTTGCCACAATCACGCGGCCTTCAGGGATCGAGTCTGCCTCGGTGCGCACTACGTCTATGTTGGGATGTGACTCCATCCGTCGCGTCAGCTCGGTCGAGAATGCTGCGCGGTCGACGGCCAGCGCTCCGCCAGCAGGCACGCAAGTCCACTTGGCGACCTCGAGGACGACGCTGCCTAGTGCGGATAGCTCGTACTTGAGCAGTCCCGCCGCCGAGTTGGGATCGGTGCTCTTCAGCGAGTTCGAGCAGACGAGTTCGGCCAGATCGCCAGTGTGGTGCGCGGGCGTCATGCGCGATGGGCGCATCTCGATCAAACGCACGCGCACACCTCGCTGAGCGAGCTGCCACGCGGCCTCGGTTCCGGCGAGTCCGCCGCCGATGACATTCACGGTCGGGGCGCCGGCTATGCGAGCGACTGGTGTCACGGGTCTCCTTGCAAGGTGGCGGTCGCTCGTAGTGTAGCGTCTGAGTCAGCAAGGACCGTACCTCCCGTCGGGGTACTTTCGGACGAGCCCGAGTCCCTCAAGGGCTCCGATGCGCCGAGCTGCCGAGATGATGTCGAGCCCCAGGGCCCGCGCAACGTCGTCCGGGCGGCCGGGATTGGTGCGCAGGCTCGACAGAACGTCGTCGTCCGTTGCCAGCCCGTAAAGTGTCTCGGAGATGTCACGGCTCTCGCTCGGCGGACCCAGGGCGAGCATCAGCGCATCTGCGAGTTCGGCGACCTCGGTGATGGGGGTAGCGCCCTGACGAAGGAGCCGGTTTGGTCCTCGGCACTCAGGGGCGAAGATCGAACCGGGAACGACGAGAACATCTCGGCCAGCCTCGAGCGCCCTGTCGGCGGTGATGAACGTTCCGCTCGGGCAGTTGGCCTCCAAAACGAGCAGCGCGCCAGCAAGCCCGGCGATGATGCGATTGCGGGCGCGGAACGTCCACTTGGCTGCGCGAGAGCCCCACTCCAACTCCGAGACCACGCACCCGTTCGAAGCGATCTGGCCGAGCAGTGCCGCGCTTCCACTTGGGTAGGCGACATCGGCGCCCGTGCCTAGTACGGCGACGGTGCGCCCACCGGATGCCAGTGCGGCGCGGTGAGCAGCCTGGTCGCATCCAATTGCCGCCCCTGAGACGATCGGGTAGCCCGCCGCTGCGGCCCACCCGGCGAACAGGCGCGCGGCCGCCAGGCCATAGGGGGTTGCTTTTCTGGCGCCAACGACGGCGAGTCCCGGCACCAAGGCTGCGGGGTCTCCGTAGCCTCGAAGCACTGCCGGTGGGTCGGCGATCTGCGCTAGCAGCGCCGGATAGCACGGGTCGTCAATGGCAATCTCAAACCGAGGCGCATCTCCCGGCCACGACGCATCACTCATCGCTCCCCCTTTGCTCTGAATCCGACGACCTCGGCGATGTGATCTGCCCTGACCGCCGCGCTTGCGTCGAGATCGGCCACCGTGCGTGCCACGCGCAGCAGTCGCGTGACCCCCCTACCCGAGAGGTGTTGGGTTCGCGCCACCGTCTCGAGTGCGCTTCTACATGAAGCGTCCATGCCGCAGGCCTGTAGAAGGGCGGCGCCTGAGAGCTGCGCTGTCTGCCCGAGCTGCCGAGACTCGGCACGCGCCCTGACAAGCTCGACACTCGCTCGCATGTCGGACGATCCGCTCCCAAAACTCGGCTTCAGCAGCAGCCCTGGATCAACTCGGCTCACATCGACGACGATGTCGATTCGGTCCATGAGCGGCCCACCGATTCGACCCTGATAGCGGGAGACCAGGCTCGCCGAGCAGGAGCACGGCTTTGCGCCATCGCCGAAGAAGCCGCATGGACACGGATTGGCGGCGCCGATCAACGCGAAGCGCGCGGGGAAGCGAAGCCGCCCTTCGGCGCGCACGAGAGTGATCTCGCCGTCCTCGAGCGGCTGCCGCAGCGCCTGCAGTGCGGCAGGGCCGAACTCCGGCATCTCGTCGAGGAAGAGGACGCCGTTGTGCGCGAGCGAGGCCTCGCCCGGGTGCGGAGGCGACCCACCACCAACAAGCCCCGCGATCGATGCCGAGTGATGGGGCGCGCGGAAGGGCCGAACGCCCGCGAACGCGGCACTTTCGTCGAGACCCGAAACAGAGTGCACAAGCGCTGTCTCGAGTCGTTCAGCGGCCGTCAGGGGCGGCAAGATCGTGGGCAGCCTGCGGGCGAGCATGGTCTTGCCCGATCCCGGTGGACCGACCATGAGCACGTTGTGGCCCCCGGCGGCGGCGATCAGAAGCGCGTGCTTGGCAAGTTC
>JARLGT010000002.1 GCA_031292615.1 Coriobacteriia bacterium
ACTGCGACCGGATCGCCCGCGAACTCAACTCAAGGCCCCGCAAGCGGCTGGGCTACAAGACCCCGGAGGAGTGCTATGTACAAGCCTGGTAGACGGGAGCGTCAGAGGTCGAAGCGTTGCACTTCAGACTTGAACTCACACACGCCGACTAGGGAATATGGTTACCCTGCGCTCCCCAGGTTGGGAGCAGGATGCACACATCCTGCACGGTCCACTTCTCACCCCGGCGAGGATCTCCGGCTGCCGGTCATGGTGGACATGCGCAGGTAGTCCCAAACGACAGGCGTCTCGAGCAGCTTTCCAATCCGTCTTCGACGGTCATTACGCGACTGGTTAACATGCCCGACGAGGACTTCGAGACAACGATCGAGCGAGTGACGACCGAGATGGGATTGAAAGAGGCAGGCGCCTTGGGCCTGAGCGCTTTCGTCAAGCTCCTCTACCTCTCCCGGCTGCTCTCGAGCACATGGCGGGACGGGTGCTCGAGTCGAGCGTGAAGCAGCCCCTGGTCTCGATGACCAATCTGGGCATTTTGGACTCAGCCCGCCTCACGTTCGGCGGCATCCGGCCGATCTCCGCCTTCATGTCGGCCGCCTCGAAGTGCAAGCCGAACTTGCAGATGGCGACGAGTTCCTAGAACGACGCGCTTACCCTAACGTCGAGTCTCTACGGTGACGACGATGACCACGATCGCGTGGCGTCCTTCCTCGACGAGGTGGCTGGCGAGCTGCCGATCTGAGGTGGGCCGCGCGCCGGGAGACAGTCGCGCGCGGGCCGCCAACCGTGTAAGACTAGGCAGTTCTAACCTAACGGTCTAGAATCGACATCGGAGGTGCTTCCGATGCCCGATCGCCTGAACCGTCTCGAGAACCCAACCGTGCGCAAGCTGCTGGAGGCCGCCGAGCAGGTCTTCGCCGAGAACGGCTTCGCCGGAGCCCGCATCGACGATATCGCCGCGCGGGCAGGCATGGCCAAGAGCCACGTCTACTACCACTTCGACAGCAAGCAGCAGATCTTCGACGACCTGATCTCGCTGCGCATCGGTGAGATCCTGGAGCAGAAGACGGCGCTCATGGAGGGCCTGACTCAGCTCGATCGGCCTGCCATTGCCACGCTTGCCGGGCGTGCCCTGCGAGAGCTTCTGGTTCCGCGCGCGGCATTCATCCGCATCGTATTGCTCGAGAGCGTGGGAACCGGAGACTCCGATCTCGGGGCCGAGCCGCTTCTGCTCCGCGTTCTGCGCCCCCTTCTCGAAGACACGGTCAGCCGCTACGAGGCCCTCGGATACGACATCGACCGGGATGTGTTCATCTCGGACGTCTTCCACTTCGGTCTGCTCCCGATCGTTATGCACATCGCGCTTGGCGAGCGTTGGGCGGCGGCCTCCGGAATCGAGCCGTCCAAAGCCGACGAGCTGTTCGTCTCACGCTTGGTCGATCTGCAGGTCTGGAATATCGAGCACCTGAGGCAAGCCCGGCGTGACGACGTCTGAGCCCGGGGAGCGGAGGGGTGTTCTACTGAGCGAAGCCGAGGACGTCGCTGCTGGGCGGGTCGGCCGGGGCTCCGGTCGTGCATGAGGAGCCTCCGATGATCACAAGCCAGATCGCAGCGTCACCGACCATACGCGAGAGCGGGTTGCCACTCTCCGACGTCGAGCGGCTAATCAGTCTTCACGATGTGCGGAAGGTCTATGAGACAGGCGGCGTCAGTTTCACAGCGCTCAGAGGCGTTAGCCTTGAGATAGGCGCCGGCGAGTTCGTCGGCATCATAGGCAAGTCGGGCAGTGGCAAGACGACGCTCATCAACATGGTGACAGGAATCGACCGCCCCACTGACGGCGAGGTGGAGGTCGCTGGCGCACGCATTGACACGCTCTCGGAGAACCGGATGGCGATGTGGCGAGGGCGAGCGGTGGGCGTCGTCTTCCAGTTCTTCCAGCTCCTGCCCACGCTTACCGTGGTCGAGAACGTGATGCTGCCCATGGACTTCTGCGACGTCTACCAACCCCGTGAGCGACGGGGAAAGGCGCTCGACTTGCTCGCGGAAGTCGAGATGGCAGAGGAGGCCGACAAGCTGCCGGCCAACCTGTCCGGCGGCCAGCAACAGCGCGTGGCCATCGCCCGAGCGCTGGCCAACGACCCCCCGATCATCGCCGCCGACGAACCGACCGGCAACCTCGACTCAAAGACCGCGAGCCAGGTCTTTGATCTCTTCGAACGGCTTGTGTCGGAAGGCAAGACGATCCTGATGGTCACGCACGACACCGACCTTGCGACGCGAGTGCAGCGAGCCTTGTTGGTCTCGGACGGAGAGATCGTGGACGAGATCAATGCCGGCGGCGCGTCGTCGTGAGAATGCCGCGCTGGGTCGCGCCGAGGTGGGCCAAGCCTATGCGAGACATCCTCGTACACCCGGCTCGGACGGTCTTCGTCGTTCTGTCGATAGCGGTGGGCGTCTTCGCTGTCGCGGTCATGATGGGTGGGCGTGCGGTGCTTGTCAGAGGGCTGGACTCGTCGTTTCCCGCCACCGTTCCTTCCACCGTGACATACAGCACCACGCCATTCGACGAGCATCTTGTTCGTAGCGTGGAGCGACAACCCGGTGTCGTCGCCGCCCAAGGTCGCCACATTTCCGAGTTCCGCTATCGAGTCAACGGCGGACCTTGGAACAGCATCATGCTCAACGCCTTCAAGAACTACGACGACATTCGCGTCGGCAAGATCACGCCGTCGCCCGGCTCGACTTGGCCTGCGCGGAACGAAGTGCTTGTCGAAGACGCTTCGCTTGCCTCCTCAGGGTTGAAACTGGGCGACTCGATCGAGGTGGAGACTCCCGACAACGACCACCCCGTCTTCAGGGTCACAGGCACCGCGCATGACCTCGGTGCGGCCATTCCGCTCACGAGCGGAAGCGTTGTCGGCTACGTGAGCTGGGATTCCTTACAGGCGCTTGAAGATCAGCCGCTCTTCAACCAGCTCGACGTGCGAGCCTCGGGCGCTGTGACGAGCATTGACCAGGCGGCCGTGTTCGGAGCGCGGCTTCGCGACCGTGTGATCGAAGCGCAGGGCCCGAATGTCACGCAGATGGTTGCCCACGAACCGAACCGGCAGAGCGCCGCCGACCTACTCGACGGCATCGGGCTGCTGCTTGTCGTCATCGGACTCCTCACGCTTCTTCTGTCCGGCTTCCTGGTGGTCAACACAATCAGCGCACTAGTCTCCCAGCAGGTCCGCCAGATCGGCATCATGAAGGCGATTGGAGCTCGTCGCGGCCAGCTCGCCACCATGTTCTTCGCAATCACTCTCGGATACGGCGCCTTGGCGCTCCTCATCGCCATCCCTCTCGGGCAGCTCGGATCCAACTGGTTCGTCGGCTTCCTCGGCGAGAAGCTCGACTACTTCGTCACGGATCGCTCGATTCCGGCGCCGATAGTGGCGGCCGAGATCGCGCTTGGGACGCTCGTGCCGCTCGTCGCCGCGGCGATACCGGTATTCCTGGGGATGCGCGTGTCCGTTCGCGAGGCACTGTACGAGTCCAATGGAGAGTCGAAGGGCTTCGGCACCGGTGTCATCGATCGTCTGCTCGGCAGGCTGCGAGGGGTGTCGCGCCCGTTTTCCCTCGCGCTGCGAAACGCGTTCCGGCGCAAGGGACGTCTCGCGCTCACCCTGACGACCCTCTCGCTCGCCGCCGCCCTCTTCATCGCAGTGGCGAGTGTTCGCGGATCGATTCTCACGAGCGTCGAGCAGATCAGCAACCATCGCGCTGGCGAAGACTTCGTCGCCCTGATGTATCCCGCCCAGCCGTTAGACGAGGTCACGCGAGCTGCACTCCGCGTCACCGGCGTCACGGCAGCGGAAGGCTGGATCTACCGATATGGAGTCGAAAAGCGCGCTAGCGGCACGGAGTCGCCGACGATACTCGTCACCGGCCTACCCGCCGACACCAAGTTCTTCAAGCCGG
>JARLGT010000003.1 GCA_031292615.1 Coriobacteriia bacterium
GAGTACCTCGGCGTCACCTCGGAAGAGGTGCTCGAGGCTATGGAGACGAGCGAGGCGTACAACTTCGTCTCGCTGGAGACCGACCGCGGTGGCGACGGTGGCGACTCGTTCTCGATCTTGGAGTACGTCGGCAAGGACGACGCGCTGATGGCCGTGGTCGAGGACCGCACCACGCTGTCGGCCGCCGTAGGTAAGCTCACACCACAGGAGCAGCGCGTGCTCTACCTGCGCTTCTTCGAAGGCTTGACGCAGACCGAGATTGCCAACCAGCTCAACATCTCGCAGATGCAGGTCTCGAGGCTGCTTCGCCGCACGCTTAAGGTCCTGCGCGAGAACATCGTGAGGGACTAGGCGCGATGCCGTACTCGGCGCAGGAACGTTACGACCGTTGGCGCACCACTGCGCTGGTCGTCTGGTCGACGATCGGCCTCGTGGTTCTGTTCGCGGCTGCGATGTGGGGGCTGGGCAGGATCATGCCGGCGCTCACGCCCTTCGTCGTGGCCTTCGTCCTCGTGTTCCTGCTCAACTGGCCGGTCGCACTGCTCGAGACGCGAGGCATGAAGCGCGGTCAGGCCGCACTACTGTGCTTGGTTATCCTGCTGGCATTGCTCGGGGGCATCGTCACGGTGCTGGGGCCGACCGTGGTCCATCAGGTTTCGTCGTTCGCGCATGCGGCGCCAAAGTATCTCGCGCAGGCCGACGCTGCCGAGAGCGCGGTCGAGGGGCAGCTTTCGGCGCTAGTCCTACCGGTGTGGCTCGCCAACATCATCCGCACCGCCTCGGCCCAGCTTTCGGAGTTCCTCGTAACGGCGGGCAACAACCTCGCGCACGTCTTGCTCAACTTTGGTGGGAGCATCGCGCGGGGGCTGGTCGACATGTTCCTCGCGCTGGTGATCGCGTTTTGGGTCCTTGCGGACCTGCCCAAGATTCGCGAGGAGATCACCGTGCTCGCCGGCCCTCGGTACGAGAGCGACGCCGAGCACCTGCTTCTCACCGTCACGCGCGTGCTGGGCGGCTACCTGCGCGGCCAGACGATCGCCTCACTGACCACGGCGACGCTCGCGACGATCGGGCTGTCGATCCTCGGCGTCCACTACGCGATCGTAGTAGGCATCATCGCCTTCTTCTTCAACTTCGCGCCCTACATCGGACCGGTCACGACGGCGCTGATCGCAGGGCTGCTCGGCATGTTCGGCGGGCCTTGGGTGGCCGTGGGCGCGGTCGCCGTCGTGGCGATTGCACAGAACCTCACCGACGCTTTTGTGGTGCCCCGCGTGATGTCGTCGCAGGTCGACCTGCATCCAACGCTCGTGATATTCTCCCTGCTCGTCGGCGGTACGCTTTTCGGGATCGTAGGACTGCTCTTCGCGATTCCTGTGGCCGCTATCGGCAAGGGCCTGTTCGTCTACTACTACGAGCGGCGAACGGAGCGAACGCTGTCGAGCACCGACGGCGCGCTCTTCCGCCACAGCGGCGCGACGCGCGCGACCGCCGACAGCGACGAGAAGCCTTCAACAACTGACAGCCAGAACGCCGAAAAGGGAGCGTAGTCAAGTGAACTCCGCCGAGATCCGCGAGAGCTTCCTGTCCTTCTTCGAGAGCAAGGGCTGTCGCAGGCAGCCGTCGTCCTCGCTGATTCCCGACGATCCGTCACTGCTGCTGACGAGCGCCGGAATGGTGCAGTTCAAGCCGGTGTTCCTCGGCGCCAAGAATCTCGGGTTCACGCGCGCAACAACCGTGCAGAAGTGCGTGCGGCTCACCGACATCGACATCATCGGGACGACGGGTCGCCATCACAGCTTCTTCGAGATGCTCGGCAACTTCAGCTTTGGCGACTACTTCAAGTCCGAGGCGTGCGCGTGGGCTTGGGAGTACTCCACCGAGGTGCTGGGTCTGGATCCGGAGCGCATCTGGATCACCATCTACGAAGACGACGACGAGGCCGAGGCGATCTGGGTCAACGAGGTCGGCATCCGTCCCGAACGCATCGTGCGAATGGGCGCCAAGGACAACTTCTGGTCCGCTGGCCCCACCGGTCCGTGCGGCCCGTGCTCCGAGCTCTACTACGACCAGGGTCCGGAGCTTGGCTGCGACGATCCCAACTGCGCGGTGGGCTGCGACTGCGATCGCTACCTCGAGTACTGGAACCTCGTCTTCATGCAGTGCGACCGCGCCGAGGACGGTACCCTCACGCCGCTCCCCAAGCAAAACATCGATACCGGCATGGGCCTCGAACGCATCGCCGCGATCCTGCAGGGTGTGCCCTCGAACTTCGAGACCGAC
Source organism: Coriobacteriia bacterium (assembly GCA_031292615.1). Lineage (NCBI taxonomy): Bacteria > Bacillati > Actinomycetota > Coriobacteriia > Coriobacteriia bacterium. The sequence goes on from JARLGT010000003.1 coordinate 2,284, forward strand.
ATCCTGCGCGACCTGATGGCTCTGGCTGAGGAGATTACCGGCGCCGACTACGGCGTCAACGAGAAGATCTCGACGTCGGTGCGCATCATCGCCGATCACGCGCGCGCCATCACGTTCCTGATCGCCGACGGCGTTATCCCGAGCAACGAGGGTCGCGGCTACGTGCTGCGCCGCCTGCTGCGCCGAGCAGTACGCCACGGCCGCATCCTCGGCGTCGAGGATCCGTTCCTTGTGCGCCTCGTCGAGCGCACGATCGAGCTCATGGGCGACGCCTATCCCGAGATCGTCGAGCACCGCGAACTTATCGAGCAGATCGTCTCCAGCGAAGAGGAGCGCTTCGGCACCACGCTTCGCCAGGGTCTGACGTTCCTCGAGGACGAGCTTGCGATGCTCGCGCCGGGAGCCGTGCTCGACGGCGGCATCGCCTTCATGCTGCACGACACGTACGGCTTCCCCTTCGAGTTGACCGCCGAGATCGCCGCCGAGAACAACGTCGAGGTCGACGTCGATGCGTTTACTGCCGAGATGGAGGCGCAGCGCGAGCGTGCCCGCGCTGCTGTCAAGGACGACTCGTGGAACACGTTCGGCGGCGCGATCGCCGAGCTCGCCAAAGAGTCGGGCGCGACCGTTTTCCTGGGCTACGAGCACAACGAGGCCGACGGCACGGTACTCGCCATCCTTCGCGAAGGAGTGCGCGTGGAGAGCCTCGCTACCGGCGACGCGGCGGAGATCGTGTTGGACAAGTCCGCCTTCTACGGCGAGCAGGGCGGTCAGGTCGGCGACACCGGTGTTGTTGATGGGCCGACAGGGCGCTTCGTCGTTGAAACCACGCGCGTATCGCAAGGCGTCATCTCGCACGTGGGCAAGCTCGAAGACGGCTCGCTCCGTGTGGGCGAGGCGGTCCATGGAGCCATCGATGTCATGCGCCGAGAGCGCATCCGCCGCAACCACACATCAACACACCTCCTTCACTGGGCGCTTCGCCTCGTGCTCGGGGAGCATGCCAAGCAGGCAGGATCGTACGTAGCGCCGGATCGCTTGCGCTTCGACTTCACCCACTTCGAGGCGATGAGCGCGGCTCAGCTCGAGCGTGTCGAACGTCTCGTGAACGCGAAGATCTTCGAGAACCATCCCGTGCGCGCCTACGAGACCGCGATCGCCTCGGCGCGTGAGGCCGGCGTCACGGCTCTGTTCGGCGAGAAGTACGGCGATTTCGTCCGCGTGCTCGAGATCGGCAACTTCTCCAAGGAGCTGTGCGGAGGCACGCACGCGAGCCATACGAGCGAGATCGGCCTGCTCAAGATCATGGGGGAGAGCAGCGTGGGCGCGAACCTACGCCGCATCGAGGCTGTGACCTCGTTCGATGCCTACGAGTACATCATGCGCGAGGAGGCCGAGCTGCTCCAGACCGCCGCGATCTTCAAGGTGCCGCGCTTCGATGTCAACGAGCGCGCCGCTGCTGCCGCAAAACGTCTCAAGGATCTTGAGGCCGGCGCCAACCGCATGGTGGATGTCGTCGCCGATGATGAGATCAACCGAATGCTGGGCGACACGGTCGACGCTGGCTACAAGCTCATCGTCACGCGCGCGCCGGACGCGCGCCCAGGGACCATGCGCTCCTTGTGGGACGTTCTGCACGGTCAAGGCGCCGACGCGGCGGTGCTCGTCTCGGTCGACATGGAGACCGGCAAGCCGATCTTCCTCGCGGCGGGCGCCGATAACGCTGTCGCGGCGGGTTTCAACGCTGGCGGTGCTGTGCGCGAGATCGCCGCGGTGCTCGGCGGGCGCGGCGGGGGCAAGCCCAACATGGCGCAGGGCGGCGGCGAGGACGCTTCACGCATTGATGACGCGCTCGGGGCGGCTCGGCGGGCTCTCGGCGTCGGCTAGCAGAGAGCAGTAGCGTGCGCGTTCTGGCACTGGACATCGGCGAGAAACGCATCGGAGTCGCGGTGTCAGACCCCTCTGGTACCGTGGCCACGCCGGTCACCGTTCTGGATGCACCGAAGGTGCTTGGTGACGGTCGGGATCTGGTAAGGCTCGTTGATGACTATGAGATCGAACTCGTGTTGGTGGGTCTTCCGCTTTCGATGGACGGCGCAGAAGGACCCCAAGCCAAGCGAGTTCGGCATACGGCCGCGCGGCTGGCAGGGTTCTTGCGCCCCCCAGTCGAGTTCGCCGACGAGCGGCTGTCATCGACACAGGCATCCAAGGCGATGCAGGCAGCCGGAGCGTCGACCCGCCAACAGCGTGGCCAGCTCGACATGCTCGCGGCATCGTTGTTCCTACAGAGCTACCTCGATGCTCGCCGAGATGGCGAGCAGATCGGAGAGTAAGGCATGACGGACGGCCCGGGGATGTTCAGCGACCCCACCAAGGTCCAGCAGCGTGGCAAGGGCGGCAAGATCGCTTTGATCGCGGTCATGGTTGTGGCAGCGCTGGTGCTGGTCGCGGGCGCGACCGGCTGGTGGCTGCTGACGCGCACCGAGCATCCCACCGCTTCGGGTCAGCATGTTGAGGTCCGACTGCCCCAGGGAGCGAGCACCGAGCAGATCGCCCGCATGCTCTCCAGCTACGGCGTCGTCCGCAACAGTCTGCGCTTCCAGCTCGACGCCAAGCTCTCCAAGAAGGCCTTGCGCTCGGGCACCTACGAACTGACGACGGGCATGCCCGACGACCTCGTCATCAAAGCGTTGTCGAGCCCGCCCGAGGTGACCTACGTCGACGTGCTGATTCCTGAGGGCTTCACCGCTCGGCAGGTTGCACGGCGCTTTGCGGCGCGAGCGGGCGTCTCGGAAGACGAGATGATCTCGCTTGTCACGTCGGGCGCCCCGCAGTTTGCGGCCAAGCATCCTTACCTTCAGGGGGCCGCCGGCGACTCGCTGGAGGGATACCTCTTCCCGGCGACCTACCGAATCAAGAAAGGGACAAAGCCGGCCGCAATCGTAGAGCTCATGCTCGAGAAGTTCGATGTTGCCTCGGCGGGTCTAGACCTGAGCTACGCCAAGTCGAAGAACCTGACGCTCTCCGACGTTGTGATCATCGCGTCGATCCTTGAGCGCGAGGCCAAGCTCCCCAAGGACTACCCGACGATCGCCTCGGTCATCTACAACCGCCTGCATGCCCGCATGCGCCTGGGGCTCGACTCCACGATCTTCTACGTCGCTCCGGAGGGCACCACAGTACTGGGCAAGTCAGACATCTGGAACATGAGTCCGTACAACACCTACCGTCACTTCGGGCTGCCTCCCGGGCCGATCTCCAATCCCGGAATCCAGGCGCTGACAGCCGCCGCGCATCCGGCGACCACCAGGTACCTCTATTACGTGCTGACCGGAAAGGACGGGTCGCAGACGTTCACCGTCACGTACCCGGAGTTCCTCCAGGCCGTCAAGAAGTACCACGCGGTGTTCGGCAACTAGCCTCCCCGCGTCGGCAGCTATCCCGTCGCGCGCAGCCGCGTCAGGGCCTGCGCCCGCCCATCTTGCCTGGGCGCGAAAAAGAAAACCGTTACCATTTCTCTGGAACCTGCCGATACAGGTCGTGTGAACCTGTACTGCACACGGGCCGCATCCCCCAAAAGAGCGGCGCAACGAGAGATGGCAGCGATGATCAAGACGGCGCTCACTCCGGCAACAACCGAGACCCGCGGGCGCAACACGGCCCAGCGAGCGGCTGTGCTTGCCGTGATGGGAGACTCGTCGCGCTTTCGAACCGCGCAAGACATCTACGCTGACCTTCGCGCCGAGGGGGCTCGCGTCGGTCTGACGACCGTCTACCGCCATCTCCAGCGCCTTTCCGACGAGGGCGTCATCCACAGCGTGCAGACGCCAGACCGGCAGACCGCGTATCGGCTGTGCTCATCGTCGCACCATCACCATCTCGTCTGTGCGCGCTGCGGGGCCGGCGTGGAGATTCCCGGCACCGAGTTTGAGGAGTGGGCGGCTGGCGAAGCATCCAGCCGCGGCTACTCGCGCGTCACCCACAAAGTGGAGATCTTCGGCACGTGCCCAGCGTGTTCGGCACGCAACGGTCCCGAGAGCTCGACGTAGGACCTGCTGACTCTCGGGTTCGCGCATCGTGCGAGCCTGGCACTGCTAAGAAGACCGAAAGGTAGAGAGATGAGCGACACAGTGACACTGAACAACCCCGCGGGCGTCGCCACAGACGCGCCTGCGCTGCTGATCGAACATGCGCGCAAGGACTACGGACGTGCGGCCGGCGGACGGCGCGACGCGGTCGCGGACGTCTCGCTGCGCGTCTCGCGTGGGGCGATCCACGGGCTTCTCGGTCCGAACGGTGCGGGCAAGACAACCACTCTCAAGATGCTCTTGGGGCTGGTCAAGCCGTCTGGCGGGCGCTTTGAGATCCTCGGACTCGAGGCGCGCAAGCCGGGCGCCAGGGCGCGCGTTGGCTTCCTGCCCGAGCAGCCATACTTCCCGCAGCAGCTGACGGCCTCCGAGGCCATGGCGCTCTACGGTCGCCTCGCGGGCCTCTCGCGCGCCGAGATCGCCGAGCAGACGGGTGACTTGCTCGAGCGGGTTGGCCTGGAAGGTCGCCAGAAGACCATCCTCGCGAAGTTCTCTCGCGGCATGTTGCAGCGACTGGGCCTGGCGCAGGCGCTTCTCGGCCAGCCAGAGGTGCTCGTCCTGGACGAGCCGGCCTCGGGGCTCGACCCCATCGGGCAGCGCGACGTGCGTAACCTGATGGTGAGCCTCAAAGAGGGTGGCGCCACCATCCTGCTGTCGTCGCATCAGCTCTCGGAAGTCGAGACCATCTCGGACGAAGTCACCATTCTGCACCAGGGACGCGTCGCGGCCCGCGGACACATCGACGACCTGCTCAACGTCTCCGGTCAGACCTCGCTGCGCGTGCTCGGCGTGGGCGACCTGCCTGCCGCGGTCGCCGCCGTCGTGTGCGACATAGCCATCTCGGGCACGACCACCGTCTTCTCGCTCCCGGACGAGCACGTCCGTCGAGTGATCGAGCAGCTCTACGACGGCGGCTGGAAGATCGTATCGCTGCAGCCCAAGCGTGCGTCGCTCGAGGACTACTTCGCAGCCCTATTGGTGGCCGCCGAGAAGAACGCGCCTCACGACGCCGCGTCGAAGGGAGGCCGCGATGAATAAGATCGCCGCCATCGCGCAGGCTGTCGTCGCCGACGCCGTGCGCCGCAAGGTCGTCTGGGTTGTGGTTGTGTTCGCTGGGCTTCTGGCCGTGGCAATCCCTGCACTGCCGAGCTACGGCGTAGGCATCATCGACGGCGTCTTCAAGCAAGTGGCTATCGCGTTGATGTGGGTCGCGGCCATAGTTGTCGCCCTCTCATTGGCGGCCACACGCCTGCCGGTGGAGATCGAGCGCCGAACCGTCTTCAACGTCATCGCTCGCGACGTGCGCCGCTGGCAGTACGTGGTGGGCACGTGGCTGGGGATGTTCCTCACGCTCGGAATCGTCCTGCTGGCGTTCGCTGTCGCCACGATCGCCATCGGCTGGTTCACGTACGGCCACCCGATGTTCCTCTTGTTCGAGGCGGCCTTTGCCACGTGGCTTGAGATCGGCATCGTCATGGCTTTCACCGTCATGCTCAGCACGCTTTTTGGAGCGGTCACATCGGTAGTCGGCGGCTTGACCATCGCATTCGTTGGCCACGCGGCGGTCAGCTTCCTGCACCTGCCCGAGACAACGCGTGCGCCGATCTGGTTCCCGTCGCTCGACACGTTCAACGTCATCAACCCTGTGGCGCTTGGCAACGGAATCTCGCTTGCCTACTTCATCGCGATGATCGTCCTGTTTGTGGGCTACGTGACGTTGTTCATGGTGATCGGATCCTACATGTTCGCGGGAAGGGATCTGTGATGTCTTCACAGCGCCCACTCGTGGGTTTGATCGTGGTCATCCTGCTGTGTCTCGGCATGATCGTCGGTGCCCAGGGCCTGGCTGCTGCGACCGCGCCAACCGCGGTGCAGCTGTCGCAGAGCCGAGTGATCGGTCAAGCCGGATTCGCGTATCTCGGTGGGCTGCGCATGGCGGCGGCGGGCCTGCTCTACCAGCGGCTCGATCCGCAGTTCCACCAGTACCTGACCGACAAGAAGATCCAAGATCGCGTAGACCTGCTGCCGTCGATTCGCATCATCCAGATGCTCAACCCGCAGCTGGAACAGCCGTACTACTACGTCTCGTTTATCCTTGCCCTCAAGGGCCGCATAGCCGACGCGATCGTGCTCGCCAAGCAAGGCGTGGACAACAACCCGACTTCAGGCCTTCTTCGGGCGAACTACGTGCAGCTCCTGATGATGCAGGATCGCAAAAAGAACCTGCCCGAGATGCTTGCCCAATCGAAGATAGGGCTGGGTTCCACGGTCACTTACTCGAGCCTCGACGACCAGTTCGAGTCGTACGGTATCTTCCGGACGACGTACTTCCTGGCAGGCGATACCCAGATGGTTCAAACCCTCGACGCCGAGCAGAAGCGCCTGGTGGCGGCCGGGGCTAAGTCCGGCGGAAACGGCGGGTCGGGCTTCGGCGCACTGATAAACTCGTGGGCCAACTCGGCGAGTTCAGGGCCGTAGTGCAGCGAGCCGAAGAAGCGAGAAGGAAGCCGAGATCGACTTGATGAGTCCAGACCTGTACCTGAGAAGCGTGTGCGATATCGACTTGGACGCTCTAGGCGCCCAAGGCATAGACACGCTCCTCATGGACCTGGACAACACGCTTCTGCCCAGAGACAGCAGTGAGATGCCCGACGACATCGTTGCGTGGGCCGCCCAGCTGTCAGACCGAGGTTTTCGAGTGTGTCTCGTCTCCAACAACTGGCACGCCCGCGTCCAGGAGGTCGCCAAGGAACTCGGCTTTCAGCTTGTTGCCAAGGCGGTCAAGCCGCTCCCGTTCGCGTTCTGGCGCGCTCTGAAGCTCATGGGTGTGGGGCGCAAGCAGTGCGCGATCGTCGGCGACCAGATGTTCACCGACGTGCTCGGCGGCAAGCTGCTCGGTATCAAGACCATCATGGTGCTACCGCTTTCCGAGAGCGATCTGCCGCACACTCTGCTTCTGCGTCGCGTGGAGAAGGTACTTCTCGGTGGGCGTCAGCCGCAGGCCTAGATGCGCGTCTTTGAGTCAGTCGGACAAGGAGCAGGACATGACCGCGATCAACGGCAAGACGCGTCTCGCAGGAGTCGTCGGGTGGCCACTGGACCACACGCTGTCGCCGGCGATGCACAACGCCGTCTATGAGGAGCTGGGCCTGAACTGGGCCTACGTTCCCCTTGCCGTGCAAGACGAGGTCGGGCTGCGCAGGTTGATCGCGGCCGTGCGATCTCTGCCGTTCGTCGGTTTGAGCATCACGATGCCGTACAAGACAGCGGTTCTCGAGCTCTGCGACGAGGTTGCGACGGCGGCGAGCATGGCGGGCGCGGTAAACACCATCCATGTCACCCCGGACGGTCGGCTCATCGGATACAACACGGATGGGCGTGGCATGCTCGAGTCGCTGGCCACGGATGCGAACTTCAACCCTGCCGGCAAGCGCGTCGTGCTCCTAGGCGCTGGTGGTGCGGCAGCGGCTGCCTTCGTGGCGCTGATTCTGGCGAAGTGCGCAGCCATCACCGTGGTTAACCGAAACCTCGAACATGCCGAAGAACTACTCGACAGAATGGCGCCGCGCGCAAGTGAAATCGAACTGCACGTCTCGAGCGTTGGAGACGCCCAGGTCGCCGTTGGCGGAGCCGACCTCATCATCAACTCGACACCAGTCGGGATGCAGCCCGGCTCGGGCACTCCGCTGCCGGTCGAATGGCTCAGGGAGGGACAGGTCGTGCTGGACATGGTGTACGGAACGGCCGCTCCCACCGATCTGGTGACGGGCGCAGCCGCCGCGGGGGCGGTCGCCCTCGATGGCCTTGGCATGCTTGTCGCCCAAGGCGCGACGGCGATCGATATCTGGAACTCCGACGCGCAGCTGCGCACTCCCCGAGACGTGATGCGCCGAGCCGCGATGGAGCAGCTTGCTGCACGCCGCGGTACGGAGGTGACCGGCTAGCCGATGAGCGCCGCGGCCAACAGCATGCGCCTGGGCCGGCTCCTAGTGGGCACCGGCATTATCAGCGACGAGCAACTCGCCGAGGCGGTTGCTGTGGCTGACGGACGTCCGCTGCCGCACGTTCTCGACGAACTGGGCTTTGCCAACGAGGTGACCGTCGCGCAGGCAGTCGCGAGTTCGATGGGACTGCCCTACGTCGACATCGGTGCCTACGACATCGATCCGGGCGCCGCGCTTCTGCTCAAGCTCGACCTGATGCGTCGCTACGCGGTGCTTCCTATCAAACTCGAAGACGACGAGCTGACGATTGCGATGGCCGATCCGGCCAACATCTTCGCGATCGATGACGTGCGCATCGTGACGGGGAAGGAGATCCGGCCCGTCGTCGCGGCCCAGACCGAACTGATGGCTGCGATCGACAAGTTCACAGCGTCGCAGACCAACGTCAACGACATGGTCGGTGACATCGAGGAGCAGGCTGCGGCAGGTGCCGGAGGCGATGAGGCCGAGGAGCCGGGCGAGGAGTCGGTCGTGGCGCGGCTGATGAACCAGATCATCACTGAGTCCATCCGCAGCGGCGCCGGTGACATCTACATAGAGCCGCAGGAGCGCGACGTGCGTATCCGCTTCCGTGTAGACGGCGTGTGCCAGGTGGTCAACTCACTTCCCATGAAACTGCACAGGCAGCTGCTCAGCCGCCTGAAGATCAGCAGCGGCATGGACATTGCGGAGCGCCGCATCCCGCAAGACGGCCGATTCGGTGTCGTGCTCGACGGCAAGTCGATCGACTTCCGTGTGGCCGTCCTTCCGCTGGTCAACGGCGAGATGGCCGTCTTGCGACTGTTGCGCCGCGACTCGATCATGATGTCGCTCAAGGACTTGGGCTTCCTCGAGCACAACCTGCATCTCTTGCTCGAGGCCCTCGCGCTGCCGTACGGCGCAATCCTCGTCACGGGGCCGACTGGTTCGGGTAAGTCGACGACGCTGTATGCAGCTATCAACGAAACGAACGACCCCAAGTCCAACCTCATCACCGTAGAGGACCCGGTCGAGTACAGACTCGCAGGCCTGTCACAGGTTCAGGTGCACGAGAAGGCGGGGCTGACCTTTGCAGCGGCGCTTCGGTCGATCCTTCGCCAAGACCCGGACAAGGTGATGATCGGCGAGATTCGAGACAAAGAGACCGGCACGATCGCGATCGAAGCCGCGCTGACGGGCCACCTCGTACTCTCGACCCTACACACCAACGATGCGCCAGCCGCAATCACCCGACTTACCGAGATGGGCATCGAGCCGTTCCTCTCGGCGTCCGCTATCACTCTGATCATGGCCCAGCGTCTTGCTCGGAGGCTGTGCCCTGAGTGCAAGGAGCCCTACACGCCAGATCCGGTGGCGCTTGAGCGGATCGGCTTCCCGTTCGACCCGGACAACTTGCCCACGCTCTACCGCGCACACGGCTGCAAGAAGTGCAGCAACATCGGCTACAAGGGGCGCATGGGAATCCACGAAGTCATGAAGATGTCCGAGAACCTCGAGAGGCTCACCGTCGAGAACGCCTCGGCGGACGAACTGATGCGCGCGGCGATCGACGAAGGAATGCTCACACTGAGAGACGACGGATTTGCCAAGGCGAAGATGGGCATGACGTCTCTCGAAGAGGTATTGCGAGTCGTCGTGTAGACGCGCTGGCATGCGGCGCCAACAGGCGTTTCGGTTGTTTCGGCGGTGCCTTTCTGACAGTATGAGGGCACCCGCCGAAGGCGGGATTGGTTACTCCTACCCGCGCTTATTTCGAGCGTGGGAGGCGGGGGAGTGGAGGTGCGACTCGATGGCTGACAACGCGTTCGGCGACTTCTTCTTGAGCGACGCCGATGACGAACTACTCGACGACGACGA
>JARLGT010000004.1 GCA_031292615.1 Coriobacteriia bacterium
CGTGGGGAACTGGCGGATCGAGTCGTTGAGGTAGACGAAGCCTGCCCGGTCGCCGGTGAGCACGCCGCCGATCAGCGGGATCATCTGACGCAGATAGATGTGGTAGACGCCGCGCCAAGGGGCAAACGGCGGACGCGAGAACTCGAGGATGACGTAGCGCCCTCCGGGCTTGAGCACGCGCAGTACCTCGGCGAAGTTGCGCTCCCGCTCGGGGAAGTTGCGCACGCCGAACGCCACGGTGACGACGTCGAAGCTCGCGTCCTCGAACGGCAGCTCCTGCGCGTCGGCCACCGAGAACGACACTGGGACCGCGGGCGCGTGCTCGGCCGACTTCTTCTCGGCCACGGCGAGCATCTCGGGCACGAAGTCGGTGGCGACGACCTCGGCAGGCGTGCCGGTGTTGGCCAGCGCGAACGCGACGTCACCCGTGCCCGAGGCGAGGTCGAGCACGCGTGACGCGGGTGTCATCGCCGCAGCACGCACGAGCGCTCTGCGCCACGAGCGGTCGATGCCCATGCTCGCCAACGCGTTGAAGACGTCGTACTTGTCGGCGATCTGGGAGAAGATGCCGCGCACGCGCTCTGCGGTTGGGCGGCCAGGCGCAACGTCAATCTCGGGCATGCGCGTCCTTAGGCTTTGGGTGTGACCGGCGACGCGTGGTGCTTGGTCGTCGGCGTCAACGTCTGGTCGGATGTGGCCGGCGACATCTCGCCGCGACCGTGAGCGAACAGGTTAGCGACATTCTCGCTGACGAACAAACTCGCGCAGGCCGCCACGTTCTTGAGCGTCGCGGCATGCGGCCAGTTGAGCTGCGACTTCTCGGCAACTGTCGACTCGCTCAGGCGGTCGAACTCCTTCTTCAGGCCTAGAAGCGCGGGCTCTTGCTCGGCAAGCGGGCCGGCCATGATCTTGTCGATACGCGCCATGCTCACGCGCGCCTCGTTGATGCGCTTCTCGGTACGGTCGGCTACTGAGTTGTCGAGCAGGCCGATGTCGGCCTTGACGCGGTTGATGCCGATGGCGGCGTCGTAGGTGGCCTCCACCATCTCGTCGGGGCTCATCGAGTGGCTCTCGTAGTTCATGATGTGCTTCCACGACGGAAGAAGCAGACGCTGGCGGTGCTCCTCGAGCGTCTTGGCCCGCAGCGTGTAGCCGTGAGCCTCGGGGTTCTCAAACGCGATCGAACCCGGATCGAGGAACGGCGCCATGGGGCTCGTGAAGCACAGCAGGCGCGAGTCGTTGCCCACAACCTCGTAGAGATGCCGGACGTACTCGGTGGTCTCGCGAACCGACTCGGCGGTCTGCGTGGGGATGCCCGTCATGAAGTACAGATCGAAACGGCTGCACCCGTTGCGTAGCGCGGCAACGATGGTGTCCTCGACCTCTTGCATCTTGTACATGTTCTTGCCGAAGGCAGCCCGAACATCGTCGTCGTGCGTCTCAACCGAGATCTCGACCGAGTAGTCGTTGAGATTGTGGTTGAGCAGCTCGTAGAAGTCCTCGTTCGGCGGGCGGAAGAACTCAAAGCCGATGGGGTTCTTCACGTTGATGCTGTGAAGGCCTTCGACGAACTTGCGCGTGTATTCGGGCCCGGCCTGAAGGAAGTCGTTGAGCACGAACATCGGGCCCGGGATGTACTTCTGGATGTTCTGGATGTCTCGGACAAGCAGGTCCGGGTCGCGGAAAGCGACCTTGTCGCGTCCGAACGACTCGCGAAACGCCGTGGCCGAGCCACCACACGTCACGCAGTTGTGCGTACATCCTCGGCAGGTCAGCGACGCGCACACCGGATACTGCAGCCAGTCCTTGAAGGGGACGACGCCCATCATGTCGCGATAGCGAATGACCGACTTCATGTTGAACGAGTAGTCCAGGGAGATCGAGTTCATGTCGCTGGGAACCCAGGTCAGATCGTTGACGACAACAGCGCCGCTCGCGTCTTTCCACGTGACGTTTGGGATGTCGGCGATGCCTCCGCCGCCCTTGAGCGCGGTCATCAGGCGTGTCATCGGCTCTTCGGTGGAGTCGCCGCGCACGACGTAGTCGACCGCGTCGTAGGTAATGAGCTCCTCGTGGAAGTAGCTCGCCGACAGACCACCAAAGATGACAGGCGTGTGCGGATGCAGTCGCTTCAGCACCCGCGCCACCTCGACCGAGCCGTGGGCGTGCGGGAGCCAGTGCAGGTCGATGCCGAAGGCGACTGGATTGAGTTTGGCGAGATAGGCCTCGACGTCGAAGTCGGGCTTGTTGAGCATCAGCACGGCGAGGTTGACGATGCGCACGCGGATTCCTCGGCGCTCCATGTACTCGGCCATGGTCGTGAAGCCGAGCGGATACATCTCGAAGATGGGCGTGGATGGCACCATGTCCGAGACGGGCCCGAACATGATGGAACGCTCGCGAAAGTCGTACACGCTCGGTGCGTGGAGCAGCACCAGATCGATACGCGTCATAGAACAGCCAGGCCCTTTCGGTCGTCGATGCGACCCCTGAACGGCACCACTGCCGTTCCCCCGCGCTGGTTGTCGGACCGGGCAGGTCCAAACGCGCAACGCAGAGTATAGAGTATCCGCTCGATCAGTTCGCCTTTGCGTGTGGCTTGCCCGCCATGTCGCACCTTGCTCGGATCGTCGCTTGCCGCGCGCAGGGCATCCACAGCGTTAGAGTGCAGGCGCTCCTTGCGGGAGCGTCCCTCCATTGGCGTGGCATACCGCGCAGAACGTCGGGTTGTGGCAGCCGCCGCCGGAGCCCTGCAGACAGCTTGCCGCACCGACGAGATTGACGGCGGTTGGGTGCTGCTGCTTCCAGGTCAGCTTGGGATTGATCGTGTAGTTGAGATGAGTCCCGTGGTGGCAGTTGTTGCAGAAGTCGACGCCGAGGCCGTGGCACTTGGCGCAGACCTGCGGGGTCTTGGTGCCAACCGGCCCGTGAGTCTTCACGAAGTCGGCAGGGTGCGGCATTGGGACGCCATGGCAGTCAGTACAGAAGGACTTCGAGTGGCAGCTTGAGCACAGGTTGACCGAGTCCATTGTGGGAAGGTTCACGCCAGCGTAGCGGTTACTCGGGTCTTCCGGCTTGGCGACGTCCACGGTCGCCGTCGCGTTCATCCACGGAGCCCGCTTCTCCTCGGCCAGACCCAGGGCGCCGTGGCCCTTGGGGAAGAAGCCGGGGAGTCTGTGGCTCGCAGGGATGAGCTGGAACTCGGGCGTATGGCACAAGAAGCACTCGCCGCCGGGGGCGCCCTTCGTGTTCTCTTGGGTGTGGCACCGGAAGCACGCCTTCATCTCCATGAAGTTCGCATGCTTGGTGTTCTTCTGGCCGGTCTTGGGATCTACCAGAGTGGGCGTGAAGTCTTCGTTGTGGGCAATCCGGTTATGGCAGATCGTGCACTGGACGTTGTTCTGAGCGTGGATGTCGTGGTTGATTTTGAGACCCGGATCGGGCGTGATGTTGCGCTTGTCAGGGTTGTGACACTGCGTGCACTGCGTCGACTTCATGGTCAGAGCGACTTCGCTGTCCTTGTTGAGAGGAAGCTCGTAGTTGTTCGTGACCGTCTGAGCCAGCTCGCCGAGTGCTTCGGCCTTGTGCAGCAGGAAGATCACCGGGTTCGCATCGACCGGCATATGGCACGCCATGCAGCTGATCTCTGAGTGGCTCGAGTGCTGGTACGCCTTGATCGTGTCGTCTTGGACCTTGTGACAGCTCTCAGCGCAGAACCAGCGGCTCGACGTTATTCCCAGGACCGGGATCATTACGGTGATGATGACGACGACCGCAACGAGCGTCCACACGATCCAGCGCGGTCGACGCACTGGGTCGAGAAAGCCGCTGATTGAGATCCTGGCCCGGGCCATTAACAGTCCTTCAGTCGTGGTTCGCTACAGCATACCAATGCACGGCCAGATGTGCGCGCGTGCCGATTCGACTCCAACTACGGCGTCGTCGCCGTCGAACTCGACTCGAACTGCTTGAGCATCGGCGCCACTGTCGTGTCGCCCGGGGCCGTCCCCAGCAACACCTTCAGGGTGGCGATGGCATCGGCGGGCCGACCCATGTCCTTGTACTGCTGCGCGAGAGTCTCGCCGGCTTCCACGTAGGCCTGGTCCATGCTCCACGCGTATTGGAGCTGCTTGAGGGCCTCGGCGTTCTTTCCGGTGCCGATCAACGCGCGGGCGTACTGAACGCGAATCGCCGGACCGTACGGCTCGACGGCAATGCCCCGCTGCGACCAATAGATCGCATCTGCAAAGTACTGCGGGTTCAGGGCGCTTCCTCCAATGTTGTACAGGCTCGAGATGAATACGTAGTTGTCGTACTCATCGGGAACCATCGCGATCGTGGCCTTGAGCGCCGTTGCCGCGGCATTGAACTTCTCCACGGCCTGTGCGGAGTACTGCGTGGAGTCCTGGCCTGCCTGCTTGGCCTGGTACGCAGAGTTGATCAGATCGACGAACTCGTTGCGGTACGACATTCCGATCTCGGCGCTGTACATGTCGTTCCACGGGTTGAGCTGAGCCGCTTTGATCGCGGCCTGAGTCGCTGCTGAGCCGCTCAGAACGGCGTTTGCCTGCAGGTACTGCCAGTCGGCGGCCATGAAGACGAACTGGTAGCCGATACCCACGAGCGCCAAGACGATGCCGGCCGACGCTGCGGCGATGCCCCAGTCGGGAGCCGTGAACTCGACGAACGTGGCTGTCGGGGCCAGAACGACGCCGATGCACACCCAGAGCAGGAACGTGTTGCCCGTGACGGACAGACCGAACATCAGCTGCGTGAGGTAGGCAGCTGCGGCGACCCAGAAGCCGCCGATGAGCAGGCGGTTTCTGTCGTCGGACTCGCCGAACACGAGCTTGAACGACCTCACTGCCGCCCAGGCGAAGATCGAGTACATCAGCAGCACGCCGACGACGCCGATGCCCGTGGCGAGCTGCAGGGGGTAGTCGTGCACGTTGTCGGCGACCGACAGGTAGCCGGCGTCGCGCGTGTACTCGATCGGCTTGTACCTGGGGAACACGAGACGGAACGTATCGGCGCCGTAGCCCACGATGAAGCGCCATGGCGAGGCGGTGATCGCTCTGATCGCGGCGGTCCAGATCTCTGTTCGCGTCAGACCCGAGCCCTCGCCCGTCTTAAAGATCGAGGAAAAACGCGCGCCGAAGTTCATGACTTCATTGGTGTTGGACATGCTCTTGAAGATCTTGTAGCCGCCATAGGCCGCGGTCACACCCACGGGCACCAGGTCGACCGGCCCAAGCTTGGTGTGGTGACGCCAGGCCACTATGCCCATCAGGATGATGCCGACGGCGCCGCCGATCCATGCGCCTCTTGTGAAGGAGACAATCCATACAATTGCGTTGATGCCGAAGCCCGCCCAGTAGATCAGCCGGACCCACATGTTGTCCTCTTCGGCCAGTGCAAGCGCAAGGGCGATTGGCAGCGAAAACATCAAAAAGCCGCCGAGCAGGTCGGGGTTTCCGTAGGTCGAGAACGGTCGGAACTGCTCGAACGGCAGCGAGTGCCAGTCGATGGGGTCTCGGCCGATGGACTGCAGCAGCCCATAGCCGGCGACGATGAAGCTGGACCAGAACAGCGTCTCGGCCAGTGTGCGAACTCGCGACGGCCTGTCGGCGAATTGAAGCACGAGGAAGTAGATCACCGCGTAGTTGATGAACGACAGCAGGCCCTCAAAGCGGCGGTACTTGCCGAAGAACGCGGTCGCCGGGCTGATCGAGAAGAACATCGAAAGCGCGACCCAGCCGAGAAACACCAAGATGAGCCAGTCGACTGGCGTGCGCCGGATCTTGCCGCCGCGCTTCAAGATGTCCCAGCCCCACGCCGAGAGCGCAATAAGACCCAGCACGCGCTGGAAGAAGACCTTGGTGATGTCGAACTGGTCGTAGCTGATGGGCAGGTGGAATCCCAGGAACGTCCAGTTGCTCATGGCGATTGGGACGATGAAGACCATCGCCAGCAGCGACCACCATGAGATCTTCTGGGCGACCGTCATCACGTCTCCGCTGCCAGCCATGGCGGCCCGCACGCTCGCGGTGTTCTTCTTTGCGGCTTTCGCCATCGAGCTACTCCTCTGGGTTAACGCGCGCCTCGGCCTGTGAGGACCACACGCAGGGTCTCGGCCATGATCTGGAGGTCCATGGCCAAGTTCTGATGATACATGTAGATGAGGTCGTACTTGAGCTTGCGATCGGGCGTCGTTGCGTAGCCACCGCTGACCTGCGCAAGCCCGGTCACTCCCGGCTTGACGTTGAAGCGCTCCCGGTACCCGGGAATGTCCTTGCAGAACTCGTTGACGAACACTGGTCGTTCGGGCCGGGGCCCGATGAAACTCATGTCACCGCGGATGATGTTGAAGAGCTGTGGCAGTTCGTCGATGCGCGTCTTGCGAAGGACGCGGCCCACGCGCGTGATGCGAGGGTCGTCTTCCTCTGCAAGGACCGCGCCCGAAAGCTTCTCTGCATCTTTGACCATCGTTCGCAGCTTGTAGACCGGGAACGGCTTGAGGTGCTTGCCACTGCGCTCCTGCGAGTAGATGAACGGGAACCCGTCGGTGGCCACGATTCCGATGACTGCGACCAGCAGGATCGGGCTCGCGATCACGAACAGCACGACCGAGCCGAGCAGGTCGAGCCCGCGCTTGGCGGCCGCGTAGTAGCGCGGCACCGTCGAGCGCGTGATCTCCATGAGCGGCACGTCACCGACGATAGCATCCACTGTGCCGATGAAGATCTCGTAGAGTTCCGGCACAACATCTACACGAACGCGGACCTCATCGGCGAGCACGAGGCTCTCCACCAGCTCGCGCAGGGCGATGGGGCTTACGACGATGACGCGGTTGGCGCGGGTCTCGGCGGCGATCCTGGCGACGTCGCGGGCGCAGCCCAAGACGCGGTGCGCGCCCAGGTCGTGCGGCGCGATGGCACAGGCCTCCAGACCCGGCTCGATCAGCCCGGTCATCTTCCAGCCCCACTTGCCGCGCAGCGCGACCTCATCGGCGAGTTCGACGCTGGTGTCGTTGGTGCCCACGATCAAAACGCGCTGCTCGGGCCACTTGATGCTCCCGAAACGCAGGAAGCCTAGGCGCCAACCTGCCAGCAGTGCGAACTCGATCGGCCACGCGAGTACGACGACGCGGCGCGCAAACGCAGCTGTGCGCGGGCCGCCCAAGAATGCGACGGCTGCCAACAGCAGCGTGCCGACGGTCGCAGCAGCAAAGACGCCGCGCGCTACGAGCCAAGCCGTATCGGCACGCTCGGGATCGTAGAGACCGTAGGTCCACGCTCCGCCGAGATAGAAGATTGTGACGATTGGCGAAAGCGCGAGGTAGACGGGGAAGTTCTGGACTTGGTCGGGCGGGATGTGCCCGCCAAATCCGATGATGAACGCCAGCACGAATCCGATATTGACGATGATGGCATCCAAGAAGATCGACAGCGCGATGAAGCGGTTGCGCGACATCTACGACCTCCCCCGCTTGGCGGCGTGCACGTCGATGGCCTCGGCGTAGACGTCGAGCATCTGCTCGACCATGCGCGGAATGGTGAAGGTCGTCAGCGCGCGCTCTCGAGCCTGCGCGCCGAGGCGCGCGCGAAGCTCGTCATCGGCCAGAAGTCGGTTGAGCGCCTCGGCGAGCGCTGCGACGTCGCCTACGGGCACCATGATGCCGGTGACGCCGTCGAGGTTGGCGTAGGGAACGCTCGTGGGCAGGTTGGTGGAGACGGCTGGCGTGCCCGCGGCGTGCGCCTCGATCTGCACGAGGCCGAACGCCTCGCTGTTGGCCACGCTGGGCAGCGCAAAGACGTCGGCGGCGTGATAGTAGGCGTGAAGCTCGTCGTCTCCGGTCGGCGCGACCCACGTGGTGCGGCTGGCAACACCGTTGGCTGCCGCAATCTCGCGCAGCTCACTCTCGAGCGGGCCTCGGCCGACGAAGATGACGTCGGCGTCCACGTTGGCCATCGCGCGAACCAGCACGTCGGCGCCCTTGTAGTAGACCAGCCGGCCCACGAACAGCACGATCTTGCGCCCGGCGTGCTCGGCGCGAATCTTCTCGGCGCGAGCCAGAACGGACGCGGACGGCTCGGCGATGTCGTCGACGTGCAGGCCGTAGTCGACGATGCGCACCTTGTTTGCGCGGGTGGACAGGAACGGCGAGCCGTCGCGCAGGTTGGGACTCGAGGTGGTGATGACGTCGGCGCGGTCCAGCGCGGCCTCAAGGAACGGCCGGTAAGCGGCGAGCATCCGCTTCTGACGCACGATGTCGCTGTGATAGCTCAGCACCATCGGGATGTCCGGGTGGGCTTGCAACCACGAGAGCTCGCCCCACGGATACGGGAAGTGCAGATTGATGATGTCGGGCGGCGATGGTCGGTTGGCCTCGGCGCGCAACGCGCCGGGCATTGAGAGCGCGATCGGCGCGCTGGACAGCGCGAACTGCCGAGACAACCGGACGACCTCGACCCCTTCGATGTTGTCCTCAACCCGCTCGCGGCCCTCGTTGCACACGATCGCGCGCACCGAAGCGCCCGTCTGCGCGACGAGACCCTCGGAGAGATTGCGCACGACGGTCTCAACTCCACCGAGGTGCGGCGGCCAGTAGTACTTGTTGACCATCGTGACGCGCATCGGGCGATCGGGCAGCGGCATGCGGGTGAGCTTCTCCTCTAGCCTTGAACCAAGGCGCGGCCTGCAGCAAGCAGGTCGTCGACCACACCGGCACTGGGGGCCTCGGCGTAGACACGCACGAGCGGCTCGGTGCCCGAGGGGCGAAGCAGCAGCCACGCGTCGTCGGCGAGCAGGAACTTCACGCCGTCCGCACGCACGATATCGAGCACGGGGACGCCGGCGATGTCGCCGGGATCGAGCGAGGCCGCGCGATCGAGGAACGCCTGCTTCACCTCGGGCGTGATCTTCAGGTCGACGCGGTTGTACTCCATGGGCCCGGTAATCGCGAGCATGTCGTCGACCAGCTCGCCCAACCCCTTGCCATGCTGCGCCATCATCTCGGTAAGCATGAGCGCCATCAGCAGACCGTCGCGCTCGCGCACGTGATCCGGGATGCCGATGCCACCGCTCTCCTCACCGCCGACGAGCACGTCACCCTTGACCATCTCGTTGTAGATCCACTTAAAGCCGATGGGCGTGGTCGTGACCTCAAGGCCGAGCGTGCGGGCGAGGCGGTCGACCAGCACCGACGTGGAGAGCGTCTTGACCACGCGGCCGGTCTTGCCCTTGTCCTGCACCAGATGGGCGGCCATCAGGCCGATGATCCGGTGCGGCGAGACGAAGTTGCCGGCGCGGTCGATCGCGCCGATCCGGTCGGCATCGCCGTCGGTCACGAAGCCGGCGTCGCGCGACTCGGCGCGCACCGCCTCGACCGCGGTGGCGATCCAAGGCGGAATGGGCTCCGGGTGCAGACCGCCGAAGCCCGGGTTGCGCTCGCCGTGGATCTCCACGACGTCGACGCCGAGGCTGCGAAGCGTCTCGGCAAGGTAGGTCTGGCCCGCGCCGTACAGCGGGTCGACGACCACGCGCAGGTTGGCCGCGCGGATCGCATCGGCGTCGACCAGTGACGCGAGGTCGGTCAGGTACGGCCCGACCATGTCGACGGTCTCGAAGGTACCACGCGCGGTGGGTGGCTCGGCCTGCAGTTGCGCCTCGACGCGATCGGTGAACTCGACCGGGGAGGCGCCGCCGTCGGCCATCCGCAGCTTGAAGCCGAGGTACTCGCTCGGGTTGTGGCTCGCAGTGAGCATCACGCCACCAACGGCGTCGTCGGCCTGCTTGACCGACCAGCACAGCGTGGGCGTGGGCAGGTAGGCATCGGAGACGCGCACCTTCAGTCCGTGCGACGCTAGGACCTCGGCGGCTGCGGCGGCGAAGCTACCGGCCTCAAAGCGCGTGTCGAAGCCGACCAGCACGGTGCCGCCGGGGTTATCGGCGGAGAAGACGCGGCCTGCGGCATCTGCCACTCGACGCAGGTTGTCGTACGTGTAGTCGGCGCCGATAACGGCACGCCATCCGTCGGTCCCGAACCGGATGTCTGCACTCATGCGACGAACTCCTTCATCCGCGTAAAAACGTCGCGTCATTTTGGCGCATGAACGCCCTGCCGACCAGCCCACCGGCCAAGGAGAGGTCGCTCACCCGCCCTCGCCTCGGCGCGCCATGAACTCCCGATAGACGGCGAGATGGCGCTCTACGCTCGCGGTTGGGTCGTCCGAGGGCGGGTCCAGCACGATGCGCTCGACCGCCACGCCCGCCGCCTGCACCTCGCCGACAAGGTCTTCCGACGGCACGAAGACAGCGTTGGTGCGCGCAATCGCGGTCTCGTCGAAACGCCGCATCAGCGAGTCAAGAGGGCGACGACGACGTGTCGCCTGCGCCTCGGCCACGGTCAGCGTCGTGGCGATCGCGACGCTGGGCAGCGGGCGCACGGCCCAGCGAAGGAGCAGGTCGGCCTCGGTACCTGTCGAGTGGGCAACCACCGGGTCGTAGCGCAGCAGGTACTTGCGCAGACGCGAGCGGGAGCGCACCACGTTCCAGCGGTCGAGGATGTAGGGGGCCACCGTCACGCCCAAGGAGCGGGCGTGCGGCGCAAGGGGACTGTCCGAGATGCAGATGAATTGCACCGAGGCTCCCAGCCGCACCAGCTGCGCCATGACCGCCAGCCAGGTCTCCTCCACCCCGCCGTTAGAGTGAGAGGTGTTGGTCGAGATGAAGACGAACGTCGAGCGCTCCCAGGCCATCACAGCTCTTCGTCCACCTCGGCGCTGGGTGGTGCCGCCTGCCCGCCGAGAACCTCGCGGTAGACCGCGACAGTCTCCTCGGCGGTGTGCGCCCAGCTGAAGAGCCGTGCGCGCTCAACGCCGGCGTGCGCCAGATCGTCGCGCAGCTCGGGGTCGGTGAGCACGCTCTCGATCGCGCCGGCGAGCGCGGCCGAGTCGCCCGGCGGGAACAGCAGCGCGGCATCGCCGACGACCTCGGGCAGCGACGTGGCGTCGGCGACGATGCAGGGAGCGCCGAACGACATCGCCTCGAGCGGCGGAAGGCCGAAGCCCTCGTAGCGCGACGGGAACACGAACGTCTGCGCGCCGGCGAAAAGCGTGCGCAGCTGCGGGTCCTCGACATGTCCGGTGAAGACGACGCGCTCGCGGATGGCCGCGGGCACGCCGAGCATCTGCCCGTCGAGGTACGGGTAATCATCGGCGCCCACCAGCAAGAGACGGAGCTCGGGGCGGGCGACCGCGATGCGTGCGAATGCGTCGAGCAGCGTGGGCAGATCCTTGTGCTTGCGAGTCGAGCCCATCGAAAGCAGGTACGGCCAGTCGGCGACCTCGGCCAACGCCGGATCGAGCAGGCCCATCGGACCGGCCGCAAACTCATCGGATGCCTCAGGAGTGACGCGCGTCTTGTCGGCAGCCGTCGGGAACAGCGCCGTGACATCGGCAGCGGTCGAGAGCGAGGGCACGATCACCCGGTCGGCGATCTTGGCGGCTCGGCGGTTCCAGTAGCGGTACGCGAGGCGCTTGGGCAGCGAAGGCATGATACCGGGGACGAGCAGTGGCATCAGGTCGTGTATGGTCACGACGAGTGGGTGGCTCGGCGGCATCGGCGTGGGAAAGTGCGTGCAGTGCAACACGTCGGCGTTGACGGTGGTGGCGATGCGCGACAGTTCGCGTGCGCCAGCGATTGAGAACGGATGCTTGCTCGCGAAGATGCAGCGCGCGCCTTGGTGCGGCGCGACGGGCGGGCGCTCCCCGGCTGCTCCAACCTGCACGAGCTCGATGTCGTCGCGCGCGCCCAGGGCGCGGGCCAGCCCGACCGTGTAGCGGCCGATGCCCGTCCATGACGCCATGCGGCAGTCCAGCAAGACGCGCATCTATCCAGCGCCTCCAAATACCTTGCGAACGCTCAGCCCAACACTCGCAAACGCCTTCAGACCCCACAGGCCGTACAGGTCGCAGTAGCGGTAGAACGAGTCACGATACGCTGCGGCTGCTCGTCCCTGCGGCGCTCCCGAGCCGCCCAAGTGGTGCGTCACCCGCGCGGCGGGCTCGAGCAGAACCTCCCAGGCGTGGTCTCGCATTCGGTGACACCACTCGGTGTCCTCGTAGTAGAGAAAGAAGCGCTCGTCCATCTTCCCGGCGTCCTCGATGGCCGATCGGCGCACCAGCATGGCGGCGCCGGTCACCCAGTCGACGGGCGTGGTCGCTGCGGGAAGTCGGGGCGAGTGGGTGGAGTTGCCCGATAGGTTCTCGGCGAGGCGTTGGAAGCGCAGGGCGATTGTCGTGGCCAGCGTCGGGAAGCGGCCGAAAGAGTTGGCCTGCGCGCTGCCGTCGGGGTTTAAGATTGCGGGCCCGATCGCGCCGGCCTTGAGGTGAGCTTCAGCGCTTGCGAGCAGCGCTTCGAGCGCGCCGGGTTCGAGCCGGGCGTCGGGGTTGAGCAGCAGCACGAACGGGGAGCGTGTCGCCTCGATGCCGCGGTTGTTGCTCGCCGAGAAGCCTCGGTTGGGAACGGCGACGAAGTGCACGCCCTGCGCCTGAGAAGCCTCGCGCTGGACGCTGCCGTCGCTGCTCTCGGCGTCCATCACCCAGACGTTGGCGGCGCCTGCCTGCTCGGCTGCCGATCTCACCGCATCGCCGAGCAGCTCGCCCGCGTTGTGGGCGACGATGACGACCTCGACGCGCGGAGGCGTGGCAGCCGCTGTTTCGCCGCCAGCGCTCACGCCGCGGGCCCGTCCAGCTCGACGAGGAACCGCGCGAGCGAGTCGTGCCAGTCCGGCATCGAGACGCCCAAGGCGGAGGCCTTGGTGCAGTCCAGCACCGAGTTCATCGGGCGCGCAGCGACCGTGGGAAACTCGTCGCTCGTGACCGGCTCGATCTGCGTGTCGAGTCCGGCGATGCGTAGGATTTCGGTGGCCATCTCGAAACGCGAGCACGAGCCCGAGCCAGCAAGGTGGAAGATCCCACTGGCACCGGCATCGACGAGGCCCAGAATGCCTTGCGCCAAGTCGATGGTGTAGGTGGGAGAGCCGACCTCGTCGGTCACGACCTTGAGTTCGGGGCGCGTGCGAGCCGCCTCGAGGATCTTGACCGGGAAGTTGGCGCCGGCGGGTCCGAAGACCCAGGCGGTTCGCACGATCAGCGCATCGGGGTTCTCGGCAGCGACCGAGTCCTCGCCCGCGAGCTTGGTCTCGCCGTAGACGGAAAGTGGATGCGGCTCGTCGTCCTCGGCGTAGGCGCCCTCTTTGAGGCCGTCGAAGACGAAGTCGGTCGATACGTGCACGAACCCGAGGCCCGCCTCGTGAGCCGCGCGCGCTAGGTTGACCGCGCCGCGCTCGTTGACGAGCAAAGCCAGCTCGGGTTCTTCCTCGGCACGCTCGACGTTGGTGTAAGCAGCGGCGTTGACGATCACGCCGGTCTCGCCATCGCGAAGCGACTTGGCAAAGCCGATGACAACGCTCTTCACGGCAGCCATGTCGGTGATGTCGAACTCGCCCTCGGCGGGAGCGACGAAGCGGACGGCGCGCTCGCGCAGCACGCGCTGGAGCGCGGTGCCGAG
Source organism: Coriobacteriia bacterium (assembly GCA_031292615.1). Classification (NCBI taxonomy): domain Bacteria; kingdom Bacillati; phylum Actinomycetota; class Coriobacteriia; species Coriobacteriia bacterium. The sequence goes on from JARLGT010000004.1 coordinate 13,576, forward strand.
CATCCCGCTGGCGCCTGCGATCAGGTAGGCGCGCGAGAACTTCTTGGGAGACTGCTTGGGCTGCTGCCCCTTGGATTGCTGCTGGGAGGCGGAAGAGCGCCTCCCCCGCCTACGCCCGGTCGTCATACCAACGCTTCTGCCAGTCGGCGAACTCGTCGGTGTGGTGCTTGATCTTGCTCCACCACGACGAGTTGTCGCGGTACCAGCGAATCGTCTCGCGAAGCCCGTCCGCGAACTCGACCTGCGGCTTCCATCCCAGCTTCTCGCCTGCCTTGGCGCATGAGATCGAGTAGCGGCGGTCGTGACCGGGACGGTCGGTGACCTGCTCGACGCTCGCATCCCAATCGAGCCCGAGCTCGTCGAGGATGATCGTGGTGATCTCGCGGTTGGTGCGCTCGTTGCCACCGCCGATGTTGTAGACCTCGCCGGGCTCGCCAGCGGTGAGGGCCGCTGCGATGCCGTCGGCATGATCGTTGACGTGCAGCCAGTCTCGGACGTTCAGACCGTCGCCGTAGAGCGGCAGCTTGCCGCCCTCCAGCGCGTTGGTCACGAACAGCGGGATGAGCTTCTCGGGATACTGGTACGGCCCGTAGGTGTTGCTTCCGCGCGTGATGAGCGCCGGCGCACCGAACGTCGTGTAATACGCGAGCACCTGCAGGTCCCCGCCGGCCTTGCTCGCCGAGTACGGGCTCGACGGGTGGATGCGATCGGTCTCGCAGAAGCTGCCGGAGTCGATGGAGCCGTAGACCTCGTCGGTCGAGACCTGCACCATCTTGGCGATGTCGCGCTCGCGCACGACCTCGAGCAGCGTATGCGTGCCCAGGATGTCGGTGTGCAGGAACGCCTCTGGCTCGGCGATCGAGCGGTCCACGTGCGTCTCGGCGGCGAAGTTCACGATCGCGTCGATGCCGCCAGCCGCATCGATAGCTGCGTCAACTGCCGCTCGGTCGCCGATGTCGGCGCGCACGAAGCTGTAGCGGGGGTCCTCGGCGACGGGGAGCAGGTTGTCGAGATTGCCGGCATACGTGAGCTTGTCCAGGCAGACGATCTCCCAGTCGGCGTGTTGGTCGAGCATACGGCGAACGAAGGCGCTGCCGATGAACCCGGCACCGCCGCAGACGAGCAGCCTCATCCGTTCTTCACGCTCCAGTCGTAGCCGATGGAAGCGTCGTCGAAGGGCAGACGGTGCTCGTCGGGGTCCTCGTAGTTGTAGAGCTCGGTGGGGATGTTGATGATCGAGGCCGGCTCGTTGCCTGCGGGCGTGAACCCGTGGTAGACGCCCGGCGGGATGATCACCATACGCTGGCGCTGATAGCCGATCACAAACTCGTTGGTCTCGCCCTTGGTGGGGGAGCCTTCGCGCGTGTCGTGCAGCACGACCTTGGCCATGCCGCCCACGCACACGAAGTGGTCTGTCTGCAGCTTGTGGTAGTGCCACGCTTTGACCACGCCCGGGTAGACCATCGTCAGGTAGACCTGGCCGAAGTTCCGGAAGTCGGGATCGTCGCTGCGAAACATCTCCATGAGAGAGCCGCGCTCGTCGGGCATTACCTTGAGGTCTTTGACCTTCACGCCATCGATCATTGGTTGCTCCTTACAGAGTGAGCAGGTAGCGGTAGTAGTCCGACGACGTTCCGTCGACTGCGGCAAGCATGGTGGCCCTGTCTATGAACCCCATCCGGAGAGCGACCTCTTCGAGACAGGCCACCTTCTGGCCTTGACGCTTCTCGATGATTTGCACGTACGACGCGGCTTCAAGAAGCGACTCAGGCGTGCCGGTGTCGAGCCAAGCCATGCCCCTGCCCATGACTTGTACGCGGAGCGTACCGTCATCCAGGTACATGTTGTTCAGCGTCGTGATCTCGAGTTCACCACGCGCCGAGGGCGTCACGCGCTTGGCCATCTCGGACACGCGGGAGTCGTAGAAGTACAGTCCGGTCACCGCGTAGTTGGACTTGGGGTGCTCGGGCTTCTCCTCGATAGAGAGCGCCAGACCCTGAGCGTCGAACTCGACCACGCCGTAGCGCTCGGGGTCGCGAACCTGGTAGCCGAAGACCACGGCGCCGTCTTCAGAAGCGAGCACGCGTGCGCTCTGCACCATCTCGGCGAGGTTGCTGCCATAGAAGATGTTGTCGCCCAGCACCAGGCAGGCGGGACCGCCCTCAAGGAACTCCTCGCCGATGATGAACGCCTGCGCGAGGCCACCGGGGGTGGGCTGAATGGCGTAGGTGATGTGGATCCCCCACTGCGACCCGTCGCCCAAGAGCCGCTTGAACTGCTCCTGCTCGTGCGGTGTGTTGATGACGAGCACGTCGCGAATGCCGGCGAGCATGACCACGGACAGCGGATAGTAGATCATCGGCTTGTCGTAGACGGGAAGCAGCTGCTTGGAGGTTGCACGCGTGATTGGATGAAGTCGCGTGCCGGCTCCGCCAGCGAGGATGATGGCTTTCATGTTGAGGCTTTGACTCCTTCGCCACGTAGCGCTGCTCACAGGCGGCCTTGCCGCTCGAAGCATCATGCCATACTACCAAGGGCAACGTACCACCTCGACGACTTCGGAGCGCTCCCCCACATGAACGATCGGCAGCCTGCGTTCGGCATCAACTTCTACGGCCACGTCACCGGCAACTTCGGGCTCGCGGTGGCCGCGCGCAACACGCTGCTGGCGATGCGCGCCAACGACGTCGACGCGTGCGTGGTCGACATCGACGCAGGTGGAGGGCGCTCCGGCCACGACGACACCTACTCCTCGCTGGCCTGTGCGTCGCCGAGCGGCACGTTTCCCATCAGCCTCTTCCACACCAACCCCACCGACGTCTACTCCTACGCGATTGAGACGCCGGCGAGCACGTGGGCCCCGGACCGCCTCCGCATTCTGGTTCCGTTCTGGGAGCTGCCGCTCATTCCCGAAGGCCTGTGGACCGAGTTCATCTCGGCGATGGACATGGTGCTCGCACCCACGCTCTTCATCGCCGAGGCGATTCGCACGCGCTGCCCCCAGACGAACGTCGTGCACTACCCGCAGGCGGTCTTCCTCCCGGATGGAGTCGCACCCGATCGCGCGCGCTTCGGCATGCCGGAGTCGGCGTTCGTGTGCGTCACGGTGATGGACGCCAGCAGCGGCTTCGAGCGCAAGAACCCATTCGCGAGTGTGACGGCGTTTCGCGAGGCGTTCGGCGACCTCGGCCCGGACGAGGTGCGCCTCGTGGTCAAGATGACGGATCGCCGAGGCGCCCGCGAGTTCTCGGGACAGCTCGAGGAGTTTCGCGAGCAAGCCGAGTCGGACCCCCGAATCCTGGTGATCGAAGAGTCCATGAGCTACCGCGACGTGCTGAGCTTGAATGCGAGCGCCGACGTCTTGCTCTCGCTGCACCGCGCCGAGGGCCTGGGGCTCAACCTGATGGAGGCCATGTCGCTTGGCACCGTTGTGCTCGGTACTGCATGGTCCGGCAACATGGACTTCATGACCGCCGAGAACTCGATCCTGGTCGGCTGCAACCCAACACCGGTGGAGTCAGCGCACCCCAGCTACGCGCCCGAGGTGGTTGGCGAAGGGCAGTACTGGATGGAGCCTGACGGCGTCGAGGCGGCGGCTGGCCTGCGGCGACTCTACGACGACCGGGCGCTGCTCGCGTCGCTCGCCGAGCAGGCCCGCAGCGACATGGATGCGGCGCGCGGCGCGTTTCTGCGCTGCGAGTGGGCCGGCGACGTGCACGCGCTGTTCGACGCAGGCACGCTCGGCTCGGCGGAGCATGCTGCTCGCTCGGCAGCGTTTGCCCAGGTTATGCGCGTTAACCCGCTGCGGCGTATGCGGCGCGGGCTCGGGAACGTGGCGCGCCGCTTCGGCATGCTGTAGCGGTCTTATCCGCGCGTTCTGTTCGCGTCGCGCCCTATGCGCGTCCAACACCACTTAGCAACCAGCGCAGGACAGCCATTCGTCCCACCCGTCGCCGCGACCAGACCTCGGCCCGCTTCGAAAGGCCTAGGTTGAGTCCCTCGCGCTGGGCGTCCAAGAGGTCTTGGTATTCGCGCACGCGCTGGGGGATGAGCCGCCACATGGCCGGCCGAAGTGGGATCGTATTCCTGAAACTCAGCCACAACCACGACACGAACGCCCATGGGGCAAGCACAGCGGGCAAGTTCTTGCCCAGGACGATGAACTGGTTGCGCATGGATATCCGACGCATCCGCGGATTGGGGTGCTTCTTGATCGCCGAGCCGACCTTGTGGCGCACGACAGACTCGGGTACGTACACACAGCGCATCCCCGCAATCAGCGCCCGCAAGTTGATGTCGGTGTCCTCATGCAAGACGAAGAAGTCCTCGTCGTAGAGACCCACTGCATCGAAGAACGAGCGGCGGTACATGACAGCACCCCCGGACGCCCCCAGCACTCTTTGGCGCTGGGTGTAGCCCGAGCGGTTCTTGCGAGCACCCCGCTGGCGCCCCTCGAGATGCCACAGCGAGAAGACGTCGCCAGCCGTATTCACCAGTTCCGGCGCGTCGTAGAACAACATGAGCGACGCGGCAAAATCGTAGGCTGACGCCTCCAGAGCATCCACAAGTGTTTCGAGCCACGCGGGCTCGGCGGCCGTGTCGTTATTCAGGAGCACGATGTACTCCCCCGTCGCGACCCGAATTCCGTCGTTTACGGCCGCTGCGAACCCGTCGTTCCCAGCGCGCTCTATGAGCTGGATGTCCGGCGCGTGCTCTTTGAGCCACGCAACGCTACCGTCGCTCGAATCGTTGTCCACAACGACTATGTCGAAGTCTGTGTATGTCTGCTCGGAGAGTGTCGCGAGGCACTCGGCGAAATGCTCTTCACCATTCCAGTTGGGGATAACGATGGTCACGTGGGGGGCCATGAATCAGCTCTTTCAAGACAGCGCGGAATCCTACTAGGACGTCAGCTCAGGCGCTCCATCGCAGCATCGACCATCATCTCTACGAGTCGATCGAATCCCATCGCCGGAGTCCAACCCAACTGCGTGCGAATACGCGCGGAGTCTCCTACCAGCGCAGTGGCGTCGGCCTCGCGGAAGAAATCCGGATCGACCACCACGTACCGCTCGTAGTCCAGTCCCACATACGCAAATGCCACTTGCGCGAACTGGCGCACGGTGTGGCCCTCACCCGTGGCGACCACAAAGTCGCCTGGTCTCTCGGCGCAAGCGATGCGCGCCATCGCTTCGACGTAGTCACCGGCAAAGCCCCAGTCGCGCACGACGTCAAGGTTTCCTAGATGGACGTCAGACGCCAGTCCAAGCTTGATCCGAGCTGCCGCGTCGGCGATCTTGCCGGTCACAAACGTGACCGGACGCATTGGCGACTCGTGGTTGTAAAAGATGGCGTTTGAAGCGTGCAAACCGCGTGCACGGGCCTGCTGCACGGCGACGTGGCCCATCAGCTTGGACTCCCCATACGGGTTGGTCGGTGCAACGGGCGTGTCTTCGTTCTGCGGGGAGTGCTGAGGGTCGCCAAAGATCTCCGCCGAGGACGCCTGCACCATATGTGCCGCGGGCGCAAACGCCTCCATCGACTCGAGCAAGCGCACGACACCTCGCCCGTTGATCTCCATGTAGAGCTCGGGCGCATGCCATGACGCTCCGACCGAGGACATCCCCGCGAAGTTGTAAACCTCGCGCGGCGCACAGCTGCGCATCAGCTCATCGATTGAGTTGCGGTCGGTCAGGTCCCCTTCGACCGGCGTCATCATCGGGCCGCGAGCGGCAACCCATGATGCGTATTCGCCGGGATCCGGGCCTACCATCCCATACACCTGATAGCCACGTCCGAGCAGCAGCTCAGCCAGATAGCGGCCGTCCTGCCCAGCCGCCCCGGTTATGAGCGCGGAGTGCGTCACAGGGCCGAGCCGCTCACGCCGCCGGGAGAGTGACGCTGCAAGTCGGCGTCTACCATCATCTCGACGAGTTCGCGGAAACCAACCTTAGGCTCCCAGCCCAGCTTGGTCTTGGCCTTGGTCGCATCGCCGAGAAGTAGCTCGACTTCAGCCGGGCGAACCCAGCGCTGGTCGACGACGACGTACTTCTCCCAATCGAGATCGACGTGGTCGAACGCGATCTCGCAGAACTCCTGGACGGTGTGGGTCTCGCCTGTGGCCGCCACGTAGTCGTCCGGCTCGTCTTGCTGCAGCATGCGCCACATGAGCTCGACGTAATCGCCGGCAAAGCCCCAGTCGCGCTTGGAATCGAGGTTGCCGAGTCGCAACTCGTCGGCCTGACCCAGCTTGATGCGTGCGACGTGGTCAGTGATTTTGCGTGTGGCGAACTCAAGGCCGCGGCGCGGCGACTCGTGGTTGAAGAGGATGCCGTTGGAGGCATGCATGCCGTAAGACTCACGGTAGTTCAGCGTGATGTAGTAGCCATAGACCTTACCCACACCGTAGGGGCTGCGAGGATGGAATGGCGTCGTCTCAGACTGAGGAATCTCGTGGACCTTGCCATACATCTCGCTCGTGGCCGCTTGGTAGAAGCGTGCCTCCGGCTTGACTCGGCGGATTGCCTCCAGGATTCGAGTGACGCCGAGACCGTCGACGTCGCCGGTCGAGATCGGCACCGTCCATGAGTCGCCGACGAAGCTCTGGGCAGCAAGGTTGTAGACCTCGTCGGCCTGGGACGCATCCATCGCATCGAGGAGCGATGTCTGGTCGGTCATCTCGCCCACGACTAGGTTCACGCGATCGAGGATATGCGTGATGCGCTCGGTCGACGGTGTCGCGGCGCGGCGAACGAGGCCGAAGACCTCGTAGCCCTTGTCGAGCAGAAGCTCGGCGAGGTACGAACCGTCTTGGCCGGTGATACCGGTGATGAGTGCGCGCTTGGTCACTGGAGTGCTCTTCTCGGTCGATTCCGTCGGCAGCGGTCATCGCATTCTAGTCCGACGTCGCGCTAAGCCCAAAGCCATTCTACAGACTTCACCATGCCCGCGAGGTGTCCGCGCGGTTCGGCCCCACGCGGCGCGGAGGGTAGTGGCATCGCATACTATAATGGCGTGCCTAGCGTTCCCGATCATCAAGCTCCGTGGAGGTTCGAATGCCGCAGGCACCACCCCGCGCGTCGGTTGTCATCGCCAATCGCAACGGCATGCGGCATCTCGAGGAGTGTTTCGCCAGCCTGGCGGCGCAGTCGTTTGAGGACTACGAGATCGTCGTTGTCGACAATGCTTCGACTGACGAGAGCGTGCAATGGATTCGCACTCACGCTCCCCAAGCCACCGTCATCGTCCACGATCAGGACGAGGGATACAGCGCCAGCGCCAACGACGGGATTCGGGCGGCGCGCGGCGAGTACATCATCATGCTCAACAACGACGTGCGGCTCGACCCAGAATGGCTCGGCGCCCTTGTGAGCGCCATGGATGAACACCCCGATTTCGACTTCGGCGCGTCGCTGATGATCTTGTACTACGAGCCCGAGCTCACAAACGCTGCAGGCGACGTGTATTCGCTGAGGGAGGTGTCTGGGGCCAACCGCGGCTGGTGCCAGCCCATAGAACTGTTCAGCGAGCCCAAGCGGGTGCTTGGCGCATGTGGAGGCGCCGTCGTCTACCGCAGGAACTTCTTCGACGATGTTGGGCTCTACGACGAGGACTTCTACCTCATTCATGAGGATACGGACATCAACCTGAGAGCCTTGATTGCGGGCAAGCGCTGCTTGTATATCCCGGGCGCTCGTGTCTACCACAAGTTCCGGTCGACTGGCGACCAGTACCTTCCCGACCGGCTGGCGCGTCTCGACATCCGCAACCGCTGGTTCGTTGCGAGTAAAGACCTCCCGCTGCGCTCGTTCTTCTACTGCCTGTATCGCGTGGTGCTACGCGACACACTTCCATTGCGCCCCTCGAAATGGCACCTCATTCCGGGGCTCATCAAGGACCTGTCGCGACAAGCGTCCCCTATGGCCGAGGGCATCCGCATGGGTTGGGCGAAGCGGCGCGATGTCTGGTCGCGGCGCAAGGTGAGCATCGGCGAGATCCGGTGCTGGTTGAGTGATGGCGTGGCGGACCTATGAGTCTGGGCTCGTGAGTCCAACGAGGGCGCGCGGGTCTTCAGCCCGGACGAACTCCAGGAGGTTCGCGTATCCGACGTCGTGATGCCTGTCGTCAATCGGCTGCGGATACGAGTCGGCTATCGCCGCTAGCGTGCCCTCAACGATGCGCTCGGCTCTACGCCGGCCAAATAGCTTTGCGACCACCGCATAGCCGAGGAATCCGAACCAGAAGATCCGTTCGCTCCACGTTGCGTACTCGGACAACGCTTGCAGGAATCGGGTGCGTGGATACAGACTTGCGAACATCGCCCGGAATTGGTTGAACCGGTACTTCCGCCGCGAAGCGTTCAGGCGGTATTCAGCACCGTAGTTCATCACCAGCGCCTCCATGGCGAGAAGCCATGATGTGTTCATGTCCGTGCCGGGTAGCACCACTGAGCGCACCCGATCAGCAAGCGCCTTCTCAGGAATGTTGTGAAGGAGGTCGACGCCCTCTTCCTCCCGCTGATTGAAGTAGAAGAACCCGAAGGACTTCGGGCTCACTCCAACTGCGACGAGTGGCCATGGGCAGACCAAGAGGCGGTCAGCCATCAAGAAGGCGACATTGGTTGCGTAGTAGTCCGGATAGGGCGACTGGAAGAAGGGCCCTTTGTCGGCGAGGCGTTGGATCAACTGACGACTCACAAACGAGTACTGCATGTTGTACTGATACACGACCTTGAATCGGAGAGAGCCTTTCAGTGCATGCATGGCTTCATCGTGGCTGAGCCAAAAAGGCTCGGTCTGCCCATTTAGGAACTCGGCGTACCCAAACCGTGTGAAGGGCTTAGTGCCCTGCTGTAGCACTCCCGGATAGAAATACTGGATTGCATCCGTGTAGAGCAATTCAGGGTCGTCGTGAGTGCGGAGCAGGCTGTCGGCCGACGACAAGCCTCCCCGCATCAGACCGTCGTCATCGCCGAGCATCAGGACGTAATCACCCGAGGCGTGCTCAAGCGCACGGTTCCAGTTGTCCGTCACGGTCAGGAGAGTGTCACTGCGTAGATAGACGACACGTGGATCGCCAAGTTCGCTAAGGAACCCGGCCACGTCTTGCTCCGAAGCGTTGTCCGAGACGACGATTTCCCAGTCCTGAAAGTCCTGGTCAAGCACCGACTGCACCGCGTACTTGAGGAGTTCAAGCCGCTCGCGCGTGGGAAGCAGAATCGAGAAGCGCATTTAAGGCCCTTCGGATCTGAGCTGACGGGGGTTTGGAATCAGTCGGCTTTCGCGGCGGCGGCCAGAAACTCGTCTACTGCACCGCTGCAAAGCAGAGGGAGTGTTTCGTGGATTCGTTCAACAGGCCAGTCCCACCAAGACGTCGCCAGTAACTTGGCAACCGTTTCTTCGCTGAATCTCAGCTTTACGACGCGCGCTGGATTGCCGACCGCAATCGCGTACGGGGGGATGTCCTTCGCCACAACCGCTTTGGCGCCGACAACGGCTCCATGGCCGATTGTGACACCGGATAGGATTGTGGCTCCATGCCCGAGCCAAACGTCGCTGCCAATCACGACGTCGCCCTTTGTCGAGCATGTGCCCTGAATGTCCGCAGCCTCTGGCCAATCCGCAACCGCTGCGGGAAACGGATATGTGGTGACCCAATCCGGTCGGTGGTTACCGCCTAAGAGGATCTGCACTTCCGCGGCGATAGAGCAGAAACGCCCTATCCGCAGCCTTGCACCGTCTCCGTATGCGCCTATCAGCGGCGTGCCGTAGCTGTACTCACCAACCTCATAGAGAGGGTTAGTTACAGTCTCCTTGGTATACCAACCGATTCCTTTGCGACTGGCAGAGTTCCGCCGCTGAGCCAGTTGCCTCGCCGTTCCATCCATAGCTTCGTATTCGTCGAAAGCATCGTCGCGAACCAAGGCGTCGCGTTGATCGCCTCGCTCGAACGTGTTCGGGACGATACCCCAGACATTCTGAGACGCCACGACCTCCCAGGTGGCGAGCAGGCAAGGTACGCCAACCGACTGGGCAAGTCGCGTGAGCGAAAGCTCGCCCACTTCAAAAGCCCGGCGCTCCCAAGCACTGGTCACAAGTCTGGGGTATGCACGAACGAGCGCGGGGTCGCACCAGAACCCAGTCGCGCGAACGTGCGGCTCTGGATCGAACGACGTCGATGCACCGTACAAGGCCAAACCATGCTGCAGGAAGATGTCGACCATTCGGCGCAACCAGCCCGGATGGGTGAAATAGCTGCCAGGATCGAGGAAGACCATCATGTCGCAGTCGATTGCGCGGGCAGCGTGCTCAAACGCGCCTATGCTCTCCCCGGCCCCCTGGAGGACGACAGAATCGTGCGCAATCTCCTCGAACGGCGAACTCTCTTGAGGTGATGGCTCCCTGCCGCCATATACAACATGCAAGGTGTGCGCGGCCTGAGCAGGATGTGCGCTGTACGACGACGCGAAGCGCTCGGCGGCGGCCACGTGCGAATGGTCGCCGAGGAGGGGATAGGCGTACACAACTGCGACCTTGATGCTGTCGGCAGAGAGAACTCCGTCGCTGCCTCCAGGCCGTCGGAGCAACGCTCGGACTCCGCCGCGACGCCACCGCTTCCGGACTTTCGTCAGGAGATACCCAAGTCGGAATCGGCGCGTCAGACGACGTATCTGGGCTGTGCTCAAACCGGTCTCGACCATTCGAGGTAGCTCTCCTCTCGGGACAGAACGCCCCGATACGAATCCGGCCATCGACAACGGTTGCGGCTGCTTGTCGACGCGGCTCTAGTTATCTTCGCTCTTCCGGGTACTCCACGCCTCAACCGTCTCGGCCACTGCCGCCTCGCGGGTCCACATCGGTTTCCAGCCCACTTCCCGTCTCAAGCGCGTTGAATCTCCCACGATGGCAGTTGAAGCTGGAGCCGCTTCGGGTCCACACGCCAGTTCCGCACGCGGGAACTGCGTCGCGACATCTCGCACCAGGTCGCCGATGGTCGTCGGTTCACCCGATGCGACATTCACGTCCCCCTCGACCTCGCAATCGACAAGCATTGCCAAGGCATGGGCCACGTCATCGACGTACAAGAAGTCACGAACGTCGTTGGGGTGAGCGCACTCGAACGGCTTGCCGGCTGAGAACGCGCTCATGGCGGCAGGAACGAGTCGCGCGTCATACTCGCGCGGTCCAAACAAATAGAACAGGTGCGCCCAGGCAAAACTCACGTTTCGCTCCCGCATGTAAGCCTGAGCAGTCAGGTGGAGCCCAGCCTTTGCGGCCGCATAGAGCGTCGCTGGACGAAGGGGCGTGACCCCTTCCAGGAGTGGTTCGGCCGACGACTCATACTCGGCGCAAGTGCCCACCATTACGGCACGTTTCCCGCCCGCGTCGGCGAACTGCACGGCAAGGTCGATTCCGGCCTTCACCCAACGAATGTTCTCCAGCGAAGTCCAGTACGCGCCAGGCGCGACGTACCACGCGAGATGCAAGAGATGAGACGCTCGCACCTGCGCGGTGAGCGGACGCGTGATACTCGGATCGAGCAGGTCTACATCGTGGTAAGTGACGCCAGCCACCGGCTCGGCTGTCCCGCCCAACGCCGCGACGTGGACCTCGTGCCCCGCCGAAACAAGCTTCGACACACAGGGCGTACCGATGAATCCGGTCCCGCCTGTCACCAGCACGCGGCTCATGAGGCGTCCATGAAGTCCGCGTACGATGCGTCACGCTCGTTGATGATCGCCGGCTCGGCTGGCCACTGGATAGCGAAAGCTGGGTCGCTCCAGCGAACACCACGGGCGGCGTCGGGATGGTAGTACTCCGACATGTGGTATTCGACCACGGAGTCGTCCACGAGCGTGATGAACCCGTGAGCGAGTCCCTCGGGGACGTAGAGGGTGCACCTGTTGTCTGCCGTCAGCTCGACACCGAACCATCGTCTATAGCTCGGCGAGTCGGCGCGAAGGTCTATCACCACGTCGAAGACAGCACCAGCTGTGCAGCTGACCAGCTTGACCTCGCGGTGAGGTTCGACCTGATAGTGCATTCCACGAAGCGTTCCTCGGCGGGTGTTGAAGGACACGCTTGATTGAACCCATGCCGAACAAAGGCCGGCGTGTTCGAACTCGTCGGCACTCCACATGCGCGCGAAGTAGCCACGTTCGTCTCGCGCCTTCTCGGGCTCGAGAACGAATACTCCCTCAACGCAAGTCTCGGCGAGGACCACGAATCGACTCCCGTCCTAGACTACCCGAGGCTCGGGCACGGGGAGAATGAAACGTCCGCCGCGCGCGATGTACTCCGCCTGCTGGCCCATGATCTCCTCGGCGAAGTTCCATGTGAGCAGCAGAACGTAGTCGGGCTGGTCGTCGAGCAGCTTCTCTGGGGCCAGGATGAGCAGGTGCGTTCCGGGAGTGAAGTAGCCCTGCTTGACGGTGCTCCGGTCGACCACGTAGTCGAGCGTCTCGGCACCGATGCCGCAGTAGTTAAGCAAGGTGCTCCCCTTGGCCGAAGCACCGTACGCTGCGATCCGCGCGCCATCGTCCTTGAGCTTCGCGAGCAGCTTCGTAAGGCCAGCGCGCAGGCTCACGACCTTCTCGGCGAATCGCTCGTATGGGGCGAAATCGCGGATGCCCCACTCGTGCTCCGCGGCCAACATGCTGGTGACGTCGGGCGACTGCACTGCGGCCTTGCCGTCCGGTCCTGCCGCCGGATTTGCGAAGATTCGCAACGAACCACCGTGAATCGGGATCAGCTCGACATCCGAGATGGTCAGCCCGTGTCGCGTGAATAGATCGTTGAGCGCGGTGAGCGAGAAGTAGCACAGATGCTCGTGGTAGATGGTGTCGAACTCCGCCTTGTCTACCATCTCGCACACGTACGGCGCCTCGATAACCGCGACACCGTCCGGCTTGAGAAGCGTCGCGATGCCCTCGACGAATCCGTTGAGATCAGGGACGTGCGCCATAACGTTGTTGGCGTGGATGACGTCGGCACGGGTCCCCTCGGCGACCAGACTCTGGGCCAACTCGCTCGTGAAGAACTCCACGAGCGTGGGGATGCCGCGCTCGCTCTCCGCGACCTCCGCTATGTTTGCGGCAGGTTCAATGCCCAGCACCGGAATGCCCCCTTCAAGGTAGTACTGAAGGAGATAGCCGTCGTTGCTCGCAATCTCAACCGCGAGGCTCTCGGCGCCAAATGCACGATCGAGCGTGAGTCGGTTAGTGAGCTCCTTGGCCGAACGCAACATCGTGTCCGAGAAGGACGAGAAATACAGGTACTCCCCAAACAACTGCTGCGGCGGCACAGACAGCGTGATCTGTACGAGCGAGCAGTGCGGACAGAAGACAAGATCGAGTGGGTATCTCGGCTCGTCGCGGTCCAGGTCGGCCTCAGCCAGAAGCGAGTTCGCCAACGGCGTCTCGCCGAGCGAGACAATCGGCCGCAGGCCGCCGCATCCGCACGATCTACATTCGAGTTCCGAGCTACTCACAGGTCTGCCCCCAAGAAGTCGCGATACCAGGAGATAGTGCGTTCGAGTCCCTCGTCGAGAGTGAAGAGAGGCTCCCAGTCCAGAAGCGTGCGCGCCTTTGCAGCGTTGAGGTACTGATTACGAATCTCGTTCGTGGCCTCGTTGCGCACGTCGGGCTTAAGGCCGGATCCCAGCAGCCTGAGTACCTTGTCGACGAGCTCAAGGACCGTGACTTGGCTCTCGTTGGAGAAGTTGAAGGCTTGCCCAACGAGACTCGAATCCTTGGCCAGGCGCTCAGCGAGTAGCGTGTAGGCGGCGGCACCGTCTTCCACATAGAAGTAATCGCGTACGTACTCGCCGTCTGACCGTACGACCGGGCGATGCCCGCGCAGTACCGAGCGGATAGTGCCGGGGACGATGCGATTCCAGTTCAGGTCTCCGCCACCGTAGAAGTTGCCGCATCGCGTGATGCCGACGCGTAGACCAAATGTCTCGGCGTAGGACTGCGCGATCAGGTCGCCACACGACTTGCTCACGTCGTATGGGTGGCGCCCTTGCAGCGCGAAGGTCTCGTCATACGGAAGCTGATCATGTGAGCCGTATGCTTTGTCAGACGAGGCCATCACGATCTGCTGTACCTTCGGGCTGCGCCGGCACGCCTCCAACAGCGCCCATGTGCCGCCCACATTGGTCTCGAACGTCGAGACTGGATTGCGGTTCGCAATGCCCACGATCGTCTGCGCCGCAAGGTTGATGACGGTGTCTATCTCATATTCGCCCAAGGCGCGCTCAAGAACCTCCTGGTCACGAAGGTCCCCGCGCACAACGTTGGTCGATTCAACGAGTCCTGATCTGACGATCTCGCTTTGTGGAACCCAGTCACGCACCAGGCATGTTACGTCGGCACCCAGCGCCACTAGGCGCCGGACGAGCCAGCCGCCGACCAGACCGGTCGCCCCAGTCACGAAGGTAGGGCGATCTTGCCAGAACGCCCGCGATTCGGAGGTTACTCCCAGGTCTTCCACTCGGCCCTGCCTTTCTCCCAAAGACTCTGAAGCAGCTGCACATCACGAATCGTGTCCATGCACTGCCAGAAACCTTCATGCCGGTAGGCCATGAGCTGACCGTCGCGTGCCAAGGCCTCAAGGACGTCCTTTTCGAGAACCGTCGCGTCGTCCTCGATGTAGTCAAACACCTCGGGCTCGAAGACCATGAAGCCGCCGTTGATCCAGCCCTCGCCTATCTGGGGCTTCTCTGTGAAGTCTGCAACCCTATCGCCATCAAAGACGATTCCGCCGAAGCGTGACGGCGGGCGAACCGCAGTCACCGTGGCGATCTTGCCGTGCGACATGTGGAACTCCAGGAGCTTGTCGATATCAGCGTTGGTGACTCCGTCGCCGTACGTCAGCATGAAGCGTTCGTCGCCGATGATGCGTTTGAGGCGCAACACACGTCCGCCTGTCATGCTGCCCGCGCCGGTGTCGACCAAGTGCACCGTCCACGGTTCGCACTCGCTGTTGTCGGCCTCCATGCTGCCCGACGAGAGGTCCACTGAGAGGTTGCCGAAGAGTTGGTAGTAGTCGATGAAGTAGCGCTTGATCATGTCGCCCTTGTAGCCAAGCGCAACGCAGAACTCGTTGAAGCCGTGACTCGAGTAATGCTTCATGACGTGCCAGAGCAAGGGCTGCCCGCCGACTTCTACCATCGGTTTGGGTTTCACGCCGGTCTCCTCGGCAAGCCGAGTTCCGAGACCGCCGGCAAGAATCACAACCTTCATCCATCCTCCGCTTCGAGGGCCCCTGGGGCATCAGACAAGCGACTCATTGTAGCAGCGAAGCCGAGGAACGCCTCCGTCCGGCGACGCCCTCGCCGAGCCCCCCGCACGTCAGCTGAGACTCTGCATTGACTGCAATTGAGCGAACCTGCCGCCACTCGCGACAAGCACATCCCACGAGCCGGACTCGACCACCTCGCCGCTCTCGAGGACGAAGATGTGGTCGGCGCCGCGAACTGTTGCAAGCCGATGGGTGACGATGACGATCGTCATGGTCTCCGCCAGGCTATCGACCGCCTGCTGGATCTTCTCCTCGCTACCAGCGTCGAGTGCACTTGTGGCCTCGTCGAGAACCAACACATCCGGGTTGCGAACGATTGCCCGGGCGAGAGCCAGCCTTTGGCGTTGGCCGCCAGACAGACGCACGCCGCGGTCGCCGATGATGGTGTCGTAGCCCTCTGGCAGTTCGGCGATGAACCCATCGGCGAAGGCGAGCTTGGCGGCCCGGGCGATCTCCTCGTCCGTGGCATCTGCGGCACCGAACCGAATGTTCTCGCGCACGGAGGCGTGGAAGAACGAACTGTCCTGTGCGACATAACCGATACGCCGACGCCATGATCCGACGTCTAGATCGCTCAGGGCGTGTCCGTCGACCGACACCCGCCCGGCGGTCGGGCGGATCAGACCCAAGATAAGGTCGACGATTGTCGTCTTGCCCGAACCTGAAGGGCCAACGATCGCCACCGTCCTTCCCGCCGGAATCTCGAGCGAGACGCCGTGCAGCACAGGCTTCTCGGCACCGTAGCCAAACTCTACGCTCTCAAGCGCCAGCGCATGCTTCAGCTTTGGGGCGGCAAGATTGCCGCCACGTTCTACGCATTTCAGCGCATCGTCGGTCAACGTGTCGACCGTGACGAGCGCCGAAACCTGCGACAGCGCACCAGACTGGTTCGCCTGGATGTTAGAAATCCTTGGGGAGATCCGGTAGAAGATGAGGAGGAACACGATGAGCGAGGCCATAGGCATGTTGAATTTGACGACGGCAAAGTAGATGCCCAGCGTGATTGCGACGGCGCTGATGGACTCGAAGAAGAACCGAAGCCACGCCTGATTCATCAGATTGCGGAACTGCAGATTGGCCAGCCGGTGGGCCATGCCAGCAAAGCGATCGATCGTGAGTTCTTCAACCGAGTACGCCTTGACGGTCTTGGCTGCGGCGACATGTTCTATGGCCTCGGCGCCCAGAATCCCGATCTCATGACTCATCGCCTCGCCGTATCGAGAGCCGCGCTGGACACGCCCGCGAAGCAGCCCGACGAGCAGGCCGCCGGCTATCGCGATGACGAGCGTCATCTGCCAAGACAGGGCGAGGGCGAGGCCCAGGTACACGAGCACCGTGATTATCGTGCCGAGCATCATTACCATCTGCAGATAGCCACTGCTCGCCCGCATGCACTCGAATACGATTCCCGTCGACACATCAGCAGATTTGTGTGACACGAAGAACTGCCAGTCAGCGCGCGTGACCGCCGAGTAGAGACGGTTTCGCAGGTTGGCCTCGAAACGTGCAACCGACCCGCTGACAAAGCGCTGTTGCATCAGAGTCACGACCTGGCTACCAACGAGCAAAAGCAGAATGAATCCGAGCATCGCAACCAACGTGAACTGCAGGTGGAGGATGCTCAGAGCGAACGCGATCACTGCCCCAGTGCGCCCTGTCGGCTGGGCTACCTGCCCTCCAGACTGAACGAGTTGCAGCATCGGAACGACCGCAGCAAGCGCCAGCCCTTCAAGGATTCCAGCCAGTCCAGCCATCAAGACGGCTCCCGAGAACCGGAACGGTTGCTCGCTCCAGACGCGCCTGAAGAGGTATGTGAGTCCCATGTTCTCCATTCTTAGGGCTTAGCCTTTGTCACTCGTATGACATTCAAAGTCGTGCAAGCTCGCCATTCAACGAATGCGCTGCTCGTACCCTACCGATTCGCGTCCCACCAGTCGACCGTTGCCTTGATTCCGGTCTCAAAAGGCACTTCCGCCTCAAAGCCGAAGTACTCCCGCGCCCGCGAGACGTCGAGCTTGCGGCGCGGCTGGCCGTTGGGCTTGGTGGTGTCCCAGACAATCTCACCCTCGTAGCCCACATGCTTGGCGATGAGTTCGGCGAGATCCTTGATGCTGATCTCCCAACCCGCGCCGATGTTGACTGGCTCGGCGCCGTCGTACCGCTCGGCCGCGAGCACGACAGCACGGGCGCAGTCCCCAACGTAGAGGAACTCGCGGGTGGGCGAACCGTCGCCCCAGAGCGTCACCGTCTCGTCGGAGTCGCGGGCCGTCATCATCTTGCGGATCATCGCGGGAATGACGTGACCGGTGTCCAGGTCGAAGTTGTCGCGCGGACCGTACAGGTTGACCGGCAGTAGGAAGATGCCGTCGAAGCCGTACTCCTGCCGGTACGCCTGACACTGCACGAGGGCCATCTTCTTCGCCAAGCCGTACGGCGCATTGGTCTCCTCGGGGTAGCCGTCCCAAAGCGCGTCTTCGCGGAAGGGAATCGATGCGAACTTTGGGTAGGCGCATATGGTTCCCAGCGCCACGAATTTGCTCACGCCAGCGAGTCGGGACTCCTCAATCAGCTGCGTGCCCATCATCAGATTCTCGTAGAAGAACTTGCCGGGACTGGCCATGTTCGCGCCAATGCCGCCCACCACGGCTGCGAGATGAATCACGACATCAGGCTTAGCGTCCGAGAGCATGCGCAAGACACCGTCGCGCTGAACCAGGTCGTATTCGGAGTGCTCGGGCACGAAGATGTGCTCGGCACCACGCCGAGCAAGCTCCTCGACCACAAAGCCGCCCAAGAACCCCGCGCCACCTGTGACGCACACCCGCTTGTCGGTCCAGAAACCCATCGCGGCGAACTCCCTTGTTCTACTCAGTATCGGAATCCAACATCTCTTCTGGGATGACCGCGCCCACTTCGAGGGGAACGCGGAACGTGAAGTACTTGTGCCCAAAGTAGCTAAAGATCGTGGTCACGAACACCGCGAAGAGCTGGCCGACCATGGCAGCGTACCTGCTGCCCAGGCCCGGCGTCAGCACGAGCATCGCAACCCACAGAATCACCATCGACAGGCCCTGCGCGGGCAGGTAGATGACGTAGGCGCGCGCGATTTGCTTTCTCAGGTTGCCCTTCGACCGGAATGCAATGTACTTCATCGTCACGGTGCTCTGCACCACGGCAAGAACCCACGCCGCGCACTGGATGATGATGGCGACAATCTTGGGATCCAAACGCGTCGCAGCCTCAAGGGGGCTGGCGAACAGTCGGATGCCCAACAAGAACAGAAGGTAGGAGAAGACCGTGTTCCACACGCCGACTACTAGGTAGCGGAGCTTCTCGCCGTGGGCGTCGTAGAGCCCCCGGACCTTGTCGGCGTTGGTGAGGCTGGGCTTGGATGCTTCCGCGGGCACTGCTCACCTCGATCGTTGGTCGCTGGGATGTGCGCTGCGGGATGGCTCGCGTTTGCAGCCAGCCGCGCGGCCTCGACGCCTCTCGGCATTCTAGGGCTTCCGGCGTCCCGCGACCACGCGCACGCACGCGCTCTTGCTGCCCTGAACCGCCATCTGCCAGACTGGCGCGGCAGCCAGCGACGTCGAGAGGCCACGTTCGTGAACACCGTTCTTCCTGACAGCCCGCGCGCGATAGTGGTCATCCCCACGTACAACGAGGCCGACAACGTGCGCATGCTCGCAGACCGTGTGCTCGCCTCGATGCCCGGCATCGAGTTGATGATCGTGGACGACAACTCCCCCGACGGCACCGGCGACATCGCCGACCAGATCGCTGCCGAGCAACCCCGCTTCCGGGTGATGCACCGCATGTCCGACCGCGGCTACGCGCGCTCGTCGCGCGAGGGCCTGACGTCGTGCCGCGATGCCGGCTACGACTTCGTGCTCACGATGGACGGCGACCTGTCGCACGATCCCGCTCGCATCCCGGCCCTCCTCGAGCGCGCTCAGGCGGGAGCTGGCCTCGTGGTGGGCTCTCGCTACGTGGCCGGCGGTGCTGTCGAGGCTCAATGGGGCCCGATCCGGCGCGCCGTCAGCCAGGGTGGCAGCCGCTACGCTCGCGCAATGATCGGCACGCAGGTCAACGACTGCACGAGCGGCTACCGCTGCTATTCCGCCGCCGCACTTCGCGCGTTGCGCTTTGACGAGCTGCACTCGGAGGGCTACTCGTTCCTCATCGAGGTGCTCTGGCAGCTGGTCTCGGCAGGTATCGAGATCGCCGAGGTGCCCATCACCTACATCGACCGCCAGCACGGTGCGTCGAAGATATCGCGCCGCATCGTGCTCGAGGCGCTCGCCGAGACCACCGGTTTGGGGTTGCGCCGGGTATTCGGCCGCTAGTCGCGGTGCAGGGCCGGGCGCGAGCTACTTGCTGTCGCGCGCCCAGTCGTCTTCGAGCCGCACGATATCGTCTTCGCCCAGGTAGTCGCCGACCTGCACCTCGATGAGCTGCAACGCCACCGCGCCATTGTTCTCGAGCCGGTGCACACAGCCCACCGGCAGGAAGATGCCTTCGTTAGCCTGCACGGGGATGCGCTCCTCATCGCGCGTGACGATGGCGCTGCCGCTGACCACGATCCAG
>JARLGT010000005.1 GCA_031292615.1 Coriobacteriia bacterium
ACAGAGCTCGATTGCGACTCCCATTGCGTTCGGCTTGCTGACCGGCCTGATGCCGTGCGCACCTCTCCAAGCCGCCGAACTTGCCGCAGCCTCGACCGCCAGCGCGCTGTATGGTGGGCTCACGATGCTCGCCTTCGGCTTGGGCACGTTACCGCTGCTGTTCGCATTCGGCATGGCTTCGAGCCTGATCCCAGCCGACTGGAAGCGTCGCATGACGTTCGTGCTCGCGTTCATCGTGATGGGCCTCGGCCTCGTGTTCTTGAACCGCACGGCCATGCTCGTCGGCTTCCCGGTCAACTCGAACACGGTCAAGACCGCCGTACTCGGCGGACCCGCGGCCGCGACGGCCAGCAACTTCAAGACCGGCGCCGACGGCGTCGTGGAGGTCCCGCTTTCCATCACCAACACGAAGTACGAGCCCGCCGCCCTGAGCGTCCCCGCCGACAAGCCTATCCGGCTCGTCGTTACTCGCAACGAGGACGTCGCCTGCTCGTCGCAGATCGTATTCCCGCAGTTGGGAGTCACGAAGGACCTCAAGGCCAACGGCGTCACGACCGTCGACCTGCCGGCAACGAGGGCAGGGACGTACTCGATGACGTGTGGCATGGGCATGATGTCTGGCCAGCTGCTGGTCGGCGGGGCTGGGGGTTCGAGCGCCGGTGGACTCTCGCCGATGGTGTGGTTGCTCGTCGCTCTCGTCGCCGCTCTCGGCGCGCTACTTCTGCTTCGTCGTCGTCCGCAGCCCGCCCCGGCGACGTCGCCGAGCAAGCGGCGTCGCTAGGTCGATTCATCTCATTCAGACAGGAGCCCCGAACAATGACCTCTCAGGACACAACGAACGGAAGCGACATCGCCCGCTGGTTGATCATCGGCGGGCTGGTGGTGGTCGCTTTCTTTGGCGTCTACAAGTTCGCGCAGTCCAATCGCGGGCGGGCATCGGTCGCCCAAGCGTCGAGTGCGCCCGTCCCGACCTCGAACTCGCGGACCAGCGCCACCTCCGCTGCTGGAAGCGTGGGCTCGAACTCGACCACGGGTGGCTGTGCCTGCTGCGGCGGATCATCGGCGCAGGCGTCACCCAACGGGGTTTCCGGCCCTGCAGTCGAGGGGACGGCCAAGATGGCCGGCGGCGTTCAGGCGATCAACGTGACGGTCACTACCGTTTACGCGCCCAACATCATTCACCTCAAGGTCGGAGTTCCCGCGCAGATCACCTTCAGCGCGGCCCAGGGCTGCACCTCGCGGGTTCAATCGCAGGCCCTAGGATTTGCCGAGGACCTCTCAGCTGGACCGAAGGTTGTGACGATAAAGAACCCGCAGGCGGGGAGTTATGACTTCGCATGCGGCATGAACATGGTTCACGGCAAGATTGTCGTCGAGTAGGTGTGGGATGATGCATCTGCAGACTCGCAAGCCTTGGGGGTGAGGACGTGTCTCAAGCAGCTGGAATCATGATCGTGAAGCTTCGTGCCGAGGGCATGCGCTGCCACTCGTGCGAGCAGAAGCTGTCCGTATGGCTGCGTGACATCCCCGGAGTCGAAGCTGTCGTAGCCAATCACGAAGACGGCCGAGTGACCATCTTCGCGCGCGACGACGCCTCTATCGACGAGATGTTGAAGGCTGTCGTCCGCGCCGACTTCGTCCCGGGCATCCCCGAGGTCGTGACGAACAATCCAATCGACGCCGCGACGGTAGAGTTGCCTATCGCTGCCTCGAAGGTCGACTCCGAGACAGTCGGGGTCGTTGAGGAACCGGAGCGGGAGGTCACGACCGTCGCCGTCGTGCCAGAGCCAGAGCCTGAACCCGAGCCAGCGCCAGAACCAGAACCAGTGCCGGAACCGCAGCCACCGCTGGTGCCCGCACCGGTACCAGAACCAGAACCAGAACCGGTACCTGAACTAGAGCCGGAACTAGAGCCGGCACGCGAACCCGAACCGGCGCCGGCACGCGAGGTGGCGGCCGCTGCAATCGCGGCCGAGTCTCTGCTGGCGTCACTTTCCGAGTCCGAGTCTGAGCCGGCGGCGGCTCCCCTGCCGGAGCCCGAAGCGGACACATCGCGCCCAGCATCCAGCTCGGTGCTCGCGGCCGTTGAGGCGAACGTTTCCGCCGCGAGACTGAACTCGCCCGGGGCGGGCGAACCTCGGGATGACTCCGGCAATCTGCCCGAAGCCGCTTCCCAGCGCTATCGGCGACTCCGACTCCGTGCCGAGGGTATGCACTGCGACGCCTGCGAGAAGCTCGTCACCATGGAGGCGTTGCGAGTTCCAGGCGTCGCCGCGGCGGTCGGCGATGCCCCCGCTCAGACGGTGACGGTGTACCTCGACCGCGAGGTCCACACCCGCGATCTGGCTGCCGCGGTGTCAGCCGCTGGCTTCACTCCTGGAAACCCGTTCGTGCTCCAAGTGGGCTTCGTCGACGAACTGCCCGCATCTGGCAGTGCGCCGCGCGTCGCCGAGTCACCCGTCATCCCCGCGTCGGCCGCCTCCAGTGCTGCGACCGCAATGGCCGCGGCAGTTGCCGAGAAGCCCGTCGGCCGCGGCATTCTTAGGCGTTCGCACCAGCCCACACCGCAGCCCGAGGTCACACCCGAGCCGTCGGCCATCACGGCCGAGGAACCCGTGGCCGAAGTGGAGCCGGAGCCCCTCGCAGCTCGAGAGTCATCGTCGGCGCTCGCCGAGCCCACAATCGAGGCGGAACCAGTCCAGGAACCCGAGGCGCCGGCAGAGCCCGAGCCAGGATTCCCAGCGGCCCCGATCGCCGAGCCCGAGCCCATCGCCGAGGAGCCCGCAGCGGCCCCAGCCGCAGCCGGACTGGTCGGCTGGTGGCGCAAGCCCAAGACAGCACCGACCGCGGTGGAAGCCGAGCCGCAGCCCCAACCCGAGGTCGAGCCGGAGCTAGAGCCCGAGGTCGAGCCGGAGCCAGAGCCCGAGGTCGAGCCGGAGCCAGAGCCCGAGGTCGAGCCGGAGCCCCGGCCGGTCGAAGAAGTTGCCGCCGAGACCGCGGCCGCATCCGTTGCTGCAGCCGGGCTTGTGGGCTGGTGGCGCAAGCCGAAGTCGACGCCCAAGAAGCGGGAGCCGAAACCACAGTCCGAGATGACATCCGAGCCGGAGAAGGCGTTGGTCGCCTCGGCGGAGCCTCGGCTGGCTGAAGAGCCGGTCGCCGCCTCGGAACCCACCTGCCCCATCCTTCCTCCAGAACTTGCAGGCGAAGACTCGGCACCATCGGTAGGTGCCGCCGCAACGATCACCGCTCCCGTGTCGTTCAGCGAGGCTACGTTCGCCGTGGGTGGCATGAGCTGCGCGTCTTGCTCGGCGATCATCGAGAAGGTGCTGGGCAAGACGGCTGGAGTCGATTCGGCTGTCGTGAACCTGGCTACCGAGCGGCTCTCTGTGACCTACGACGCCGACGTCATCGACGCGGCTGGCATAGAGGCGACGATCGACCACCTCGGCTACAGCGCGACGCTACTTGGCGGGCCGGCAACGGCCGCCGAGGCGCCAGGAAGGGTGACGCTCGGGCTTATCGGCATGACATGTTCGTCGTGCGCGACCGTTATCGAGAAGACGCTCG
The DNA here is from genome assembly GCA_031292615.1 of Coriobacteriia bacterium. Classification (NCBI taxonomy): domain Bacteria; kingdom Bacillati; phylum Actinomycetota; class Coriobacteriia; species Coriobacteriia bacterium. The sequence continues at coordinate 3,568 of JARLGT010000005.1, forward strand.
TCAAGGTGCCAGGAGTTGAAAGCGCGAACGTGAACCTGGCTTCGAACACCGGTCTGGTCGAGTTCGATCCTAACGTCGTGGGCATCGATGAGCTCATCACGGCAGTCCGCGGCGCCGGCTACGACGCCGTAGTCAAGGTCGAGTCGGTGCCCGGGCGGACCGGAACCATCGACGTGCAGGCGGAGGCGCAGGCCAAAGCCTACGCACGCGAAGTCTTTATGTTCTCGTTCTCACTGTTGTTCGCGGTGCCGTTGCTGATCATCGCGATGATCCCACCGTTCATGACCGCCGTGCCCATGGCTTTGTCCCAGTTCCTGGCCAACACCTTCGGCGGCACGTGGGATCCGATGATGGTGAGCAAATACCTGATGTTCGCCTTGGCCACGCCCGTGCAGCTCGTAGCCGGCGCCCGCTTCTACAAGGGCGCGTATCACGCTCTTCGGCGCATGACCGGCAACATGGACCTGCTCGTGGCCATCGGAACCTCCGCAGCGTACTTCTACAGCGTGGGTGCCACGTTCATCCCGGCGCTGCAACTGGAGCCGTCCTTCTACGAGACCAGCGCGCTGCTCATCACCTTCGTGCTCATGGGGAAGCTGCTCGAGGCGCAGGCCAAGGGCCGCACCTCGGATGCGATCAAGAAGCTCATGGGGCTGGCCGCCAAGACAGCGCGGGTCGTGCGCGGTGGCGAAGAACTCGACATCCTCGTCGAGGACGTGGTGGTGGGCGACGTCGTGGTCGTTCGCCCCGGTGAGAAGGTGCCGGTCGACGGCGTCGTCATCGAGGGTGGCTCGGCGGTCGACGAGTCGATGCTCACAGGAGAGTCGCTACCGGTCGAGAAGTTCGAGGGCGACAGCGTCATCGGCGCCACGCTCAACAAGCTGGGCAGCTTCAAGTTCCGCGCGACCAAGGTCGGGGCCGATACGGCGCTGGCCCAGATTGTGCGCCTAGTCGAGGACGCGCAGGGCTCCAAGGCGCCGGTTCAGCGCTTCGCGGATCGCATCAGCGCCGTCTTTGTGCCGTTCGTTATCGGTGCTGCGCTGCTCACGTTTCTGTTCTGGGGGTTCGGCGGGCCCGCGATCTTCGGTGCAAGGCCGGACGCATCGCACGTGTTCTTCCTGTTCGCACCCATTGTGACCGCTGCCGCCGCCAATGGCTGGTGGATCGCCGCGCTTCTGGCCGGCATCGCGGTCGTCGTAATCGCCTGTCCCTGCGCTCTCGGCCTGGCCACACCGACCGCCATCATGGTCGGCACCGGCCGCGGCGCCGAGAACGGCATCCTCATCAAGTCCGGCGAGGCCCTTGAGACCGCCTACAAGATCAAGGCGATAGTCTTCGACAAGACCGGCACGCTCACGCACGGCAAGCCCGAGGTCACCGACGTCGTGCTTGCGTCGGGATCCGACGAGCGCCGCATGTTCGCGCTGGCCGCCGCGCTGGAGCGCAACTCCGAGCACCCGCTGGCCGAGGCCGTGGTCAACCGCGCGAAGGCCGACGGAATCGAGCTGCCGCGCGTCGCGGTCTTCTCGGCGGTTCCGGGTCATGGCGTCCAGGGCATGGTCGACGGCAGGCCGGTGACCTTTGGCAACCGCAAGCTGATGGCGCGCGACGGCATCAGCATCGCGAAGTACGAAGCGCAAATTGCCAAGCTTGAGGACGAGGGCAAGACCGTCATGTTCGTCGGCGTGGACGGCACGACGCTCTCCGGCATGATTGCCGTGGCCGACACGCTCAAGCCAAACTCCGCCGAGGCCGTCACGCGCCTGCAGAGGATTGGCGTCAAGGTGTTCATGATCACTGGCGACAACCGCCGTACCGCCGAGGCGATCGCCAGCGAGGCGGGCATTCCCGCCGACCAGGTCCTCGCGGAGGTGCTCCCCGAGCACAAGGCCGAGGAGGTCGCGAAGCTGCAGGCAGAGGGCCTGACGGTCGCGATGGTGGGCGACGGCATCAACGACACGCCAGCGCTGGCTCAGGCCGACGTGGGCGTCGCCATGGGTGCCGGCACTGATGTGGCGATGGAGACCGGCGGCATCGTGCTCATCAAGAACGACCTACGTGACGTGGTGACAGCCATCGAGCTTTCCCGAGCGACCATGAACAAGATTCGCCAGAACTTCGTCTGGGCGCTGGGCTACAACACCGTGCTCATCCCGGTTGCGGCCGTCGGTCTGCTCTCGCCGTTCCCGTGGATTGCGGGTGCCGCCATGGCGTTCTCAAGCGTCAGCGTGGTTACCAACTCTCTGTTGCTCCGCCGATTCAAGCCGAGCCTTGCCGCCGCCGAGCCTCCGCCTAGGAAGCGCCGTGGAGACGGGCAGCTGGCTCCCGCTGGCGACTAGCTTGGCGTAGATCGGACGATCCGAGGTTTTCGTTGGGCGACATGGAAAGAAGTCGGGATACCTAGGCTGCAGTAAGCTGTATTCGCTCGGCGTGGTTGCGGCAACAGCGGGGGCGTGTCGGTTCAGCCTGCGTCCGCGCTCGCTGGTCTGGGGAGGTCGTTCGTCATCACAGGATGGTTCACATGGAAGCGCACACTCGTCATCGGGATCTTGGTGGCCGAGATTGCCCTCCTATCCCTGGTCGCGTGGTCCGCGGGCTCGCTTCCTGTCGACGGCATTGCAGTCAACAGCGATCAGGCCGGGCTCAAGGTTTCCGACCAGGTGGCCGTGACGGCGACGGTCACGATCGACTGGGTCAGAGCCCCCGGTCCCTCGTGGGTTGTTGTTCGCGCCGGTTCCGGCGTCGGGAATCCTGGGGCGATCCTGGGGATGAAGCACGTCGATGCTGGAGAGTTCACCAACGTCCCGGTGTCGATCCAAGCCACTGCGCAGCCGCATGCGGCCGTTGCCGTTCTTGTCGCGGACCTTGGCACGCCGGGAGTGCTTGAGTACGGCGACCAGATGTCCTCCGGCGGCAAAGGCGGTACTGCCGCTGGAGCGAGCGCCGACCGGCCATACATCGCCGACGGCATGGTCGTGGACTATCCTTTCACAATCACGCCTCTGACCACGAATGTGGGCTCCACGGATGCGACGATCGGCCCGATCACCTGGAATCCCGACGGCACCGAAATCGTCGCGAACTACGTCAAAGTCATCGGGCAGTCGTGGCTTGCGGTCAGCGTCGTCACAACCAGTGGACCTCCCGGCGATATCGTCGGCGTAACGCTTCTGCCGCCGGGATTGTCTCGGGCGGTCAGCGTGCCGATACAAGCATCTGCTAGGCATCTTCGGCTGGCCGCCACACTTCATGCGGATCTAGGTAAGCCAGGCCAGTTCGAGTACTCGAATACCGGTGTCGGAATCAGCATTGACCAGCCGTATGTTGCCGGGGGGCAGACGGCCCAATTACCAGTACCGCGCGCACCATAGGCCCCCGGAGGAATCATGCGTCTGCTCGTTTTCGGAGCCGCCGGTAGAACCGGCAGGCTCGTTGTGTCCAAGGCTTTAGGCCACGGCCACGAAGTCACCGCCTTCGTCCACAAGCGAACGCTGGAGCTGCAACACGAGCGGCTGCGCGTCGTGCGAGGGGACGTGCGCGACGTCGCAGCCGTGAGTGAGGCAGTCGTCGGGCACAGCGCCATTGCCTTCGCCCTCTCCACCTCGCTCGGTGGGACCGCCGTTCAAGAAGCCGGCATTGCCAACGTCATCTACGCGATGGCCGAGAAGGGCGTCGACCGCCTCTCGGCAGTCAGCTGCGCCGGCGCGTTCGAGCGCAACAGCCCGAAGCTCTCCATTGGACGTCGCCTGCTCGTCGCCTCAGCCCTTCGTGGTACCTACGACGACCTCGAGGCGATGGAGCGGCGAATCATGGCGTCTGACCTCGACTGGACGATCGTGCGGCCGGTGGGCCTGTCAGATACGCCAGCCACCGGCCACTACCGGTTCTCACTCGATGGGTCTCCGCTGTCCGATGGCAAGAAGGTTTCGCGTGCCGACGTGGCCTCGCTCGTGGTCAAATCGCTTGAGACCGATACCTACTGGCGGCGGGCGGTCGTCATCGCGAGCTAGCCCAGAGGGCTGCTCGGCTGCTCCTTGGCAGAGCGTGGGATGCGCACCGAGATTCGTGCCGCCGCCTCGCGAAGCGAACCCAACACGGCGGCGATTCCCGGATTGCCGCTGCTGCCGCGCCGGATGGTCGCCCAGATGGTGCGGTCGAGCTGCAGGTCGACGATGCTCTTGATTGCGACGTCGGGATACTCGCCGATCAGGGCCAGCGGCGGTACCAGCGCCACGCCGAGCCCCGCCCCGACGGCCGCCAGGATGACCTGGAAGTCCATCGAGTGGAAGTCGGTGCGTGGCTCGTAGCCTTCTCGGCGAGTCGCGGCTACCACGAGGTCGAGCATCGAGGTGGAGTCGCGGCCCACGATCCACTCCTGCTCGCGAAGATCTGCCACGCGCACCTCGGCCTGGCTCGCCAGCGGGCTGTTGGCGGGAAGCGCCAAGTAGACCGGCTCGCAGAGCAGCTCTTCGCGCTCGACGCCTGGGTCCTCCAGCCGAGGCAACACGTTCCACTCGTAGGTGACGACGAGGTCTAGGTCCTCAGCTTTGAGCGCCGGCAGCGACTCCTCGGGCTCCAGGTCGACCATCGAGACGTGCA
>JARLGT010000006.1 GCA_031292615.1 Coriobacteriia bacterium
CCGCGTCGAGCTGGTCGGAACGCTCCAGCGTGATGATGGCGGCAGGTGGATCGTGGTTGGGGCGGTTCCCTCTCAGGCCAGCGCCGGTCATATCATCGGCGTGATCGTGAACCCTTCTTCGCTGTCGGGCGTGAATCTGGCCGGTCTCGACAACGCCTACGTTCGAGTGACCGGCACGGCCTCCGGAGGAATCGCTACTGACGCGAACGACCTTGGCGTCATTGCGGATACGGTGAAGAAGGTCAGCGCTCAGTAGCCGCCTTGCTCCTCGGCAGCCTCCCAGCTCTCTTCCTCCGGTGCACCCGCGCCACCGAGCGCGGGCCCCATCGGGCCAGCCGGCACGCCTCGTCGCAGTCGGAGCCTGTCGCCGCCGGTGGTGCGCACGATGTACGGTTTGACCGTGGTGGCGACTATGGCCAATCCCCGCTCGCAGTTGTTCTGCAACACGCCATCGATGAGGTAGGCGCGGTGTTTGACGATCGTCTCCCCCGCCCGGTCCAGTGCATCTGAGAACACCACCACATCGAGCAGGCCGGTCGCGTCCTCGAGCGTCAGGAAGCACGTGCGTTTGCCCGAGCGCGTGCGTGGCGTCTGCGCACGCTCCCGCACGCCCACCACGCGGACGCGGACCCGATCCGGCAGCGCCGCCAGATCGCACGCGAACGTCACGCCGCGCGCCACGAGGTCGTCGTGAGCCAGCTCGAGCGGGTGCGCCGTGAGCGAAAGCCCCATCAGCTCCAACTCCGCCGAGATCCGCCGAGCCGCCGACCAGCCACTCGCGTGCGAGGTGTCCTCGGGCGATTGCGTACGTGCTGGGGCGAGGCACAGCGTATCGTCGCCCGCTACACCCTCGCGCGCGATGACCGCCTTGAGCTCCGGCAGCAGCGCCAGCAGCTCGTCGCGCGTGGGCGGCCGCCCTTCCTCGGTGATGCCCAGTCCGTCGAGCGCCCCGATGCGGATGAGCGACTCGGCGGCGGGGCTCTCGGCGCGGGTGCGGCGCAAGAAGTCAGCCAAGTCGCGGAAGGGCCTCACCGTTCGCTCGCGCTCGACTTCCGCAAGCAACCGGGTCGTCATCCGGTGCACGTCGCGTAGTCCCACGCGGATTGCACGGCCATCGCGCTCGACCGTGTAGCGCGCATCCGACGCGTTGACATGCGGGCCGAGAATCGCGATGCCGTGGCGCCGCGCATCATTGACCACGAGCCGCCCAGTGTAAAAGCCCATCGGCTCGTTGTTCATGATCGAGGCAGCAAGTTCGGCCGGGTAGTAAGTTCGCAGCCATGCGCTTGCATAGCTCACCACAGCAAAGCACGCCGCATGTGCCTTGTTGAAACCATAAGCTGCAAAGCCTTCGAGTTGGCGGAAGACCTCCTCGGCGACTGCGACATCGACGCCGCGGGCCATGGCGCGCTCGAGGAAGTGTCCGCGGATGCGCTCCATCTCCTCGCGACTTCTGCCCTTGGTCATGGCGCGGCGAAGCGAGTCGGCCTCGGCCAGACCGAAGCCGGCCACGGCGCGCGCGACAAGCAGCACCTGTTCTTGATAGACGATGACGCCGTAGGAGTCGGCAAGCACCTCGCGCATACCCTCGTGCGGCACCACAATCGGCTCCAGCCCGTGCCGGCGCCGGATGAACGGCACGATCATCTCGGCTTCCAGCGGGCCAGGGCGAAAGAGCGATATCTGGGCGATGATGTCTTCGAACGTGCTGGACTTCAGCCGCGTCGAGAGGTTGCGCTGCCCGCTGCTCTCGAGCTGGAACATCCCAACAGTGTCGGCCTTGGCGATCATCTCGTAGACGCGCGGATCGTCGTGCGGTAGCTCGAAGGGCTCCGGCACCGCCTCTTCGCCCACCCGAGCGCGTGCCAGTGACACTGCATCGCTAATCGCCGAGTGCATCCGCAGCCCCAGGATGTCCATCTTGACCAAGCCCAGCGCCTCGATGTCGTCCTTGTCGTATTGCGAAACCACCGTGCCTTTGGCCGCCCACTGCAGCGGCATCCAGCTTGAGATGGGGTCGCGCGTGATGATGAAGCCGCCAAGGTGCGTGCCGAGGTGCATCGGGCAGTGGTCGAGCTGCTCGGCGAGGTCGAGGAGCATCCCCCATCGGCTCTCGTCGCGCAGCGGGTGGTGCACGCACTCGGGGTAGGTCGCGAGCACCTCGCGGATGTTGCGCGCGCCGACCCACGGCAGGTGGCGCGAGAGCCGGTTGACCTCGTCGATAGGCAGCCCGAAGGAGCGCGCCACCACACGCACCGCACTGCGCGCCGTCATGGTGTTGACGGTGGCGACCATCGCTACGTGCTCGCCGCCAAACCGCTTGTAGATGAAGTCGATGATCTCGTCGCGCCGAGCTGAATCGAAGTCCACGTCGATATCGGGCATCTGTCGGCGCTCGGGGTTGAGGAAGCGTTCGAAGAGCAAGTCGTGCTCGACCGGGTCGGCATCGGTGATGCCCAGCGCATAGGTGACGATCGAGTCGCCCGCGCTCCCGCGCCCCGAGTAGCGGATTCCCTGCGATTTCGCGTAGTCCACGATCTCCTTGACCACCAGGAAGTACTCCGAGAACCCCATCGAGTCGATGAGCGACAGCTCGTGCTGCAGCCTCGAGATCGCCTCGGGCGTCATAGGGTTGTAGCGGCGCTCCAGCCCTCGCCACGACTCTTTGGCCAGCACGGAGTAGGGCGTCTCGGTATGTGGGATCTCTGCGCTTGGGAAGTGAAACTGCCCCAGCGGCAGCTCGAGATCGCAGCGCGCTGCGATCTCGAGTGTGGCGTCGCAGGCGCGAGGCAGTCCTTCGAAGAGGCGGCGCATCTCAGGCCCAGGCTTGAACCACAGCTCGGCGTTGGGGCGATCGTAGGGGCCGGGCAGCGCCATACGCGCGCCGGTCGACGCGAGCACGTCGTGCAGCCGGTGGTCCGCCGGTTTGAGGTAGTGGACGTCGTTGGTGGCCACGACCGGCAGCGAGAGCTCGTCGGCGAGCGTGACGAGCCCGCCCACCAGCCGAGGACCGTCGGAGGTGAGTGGATGTGTCAGCTCGACGTAGAAGTCGCCCGGCGCGAAGCATCCCGACAGCCGAGTGAGCGCCTCGCGCGCTCGCCCCGGTGCGCGGGCAAGCACCGCGCTCGCGGCCTCGCCGTGCCCGCAGCCTGAAAGCGCGATGAGTCCCACGGAGTAGGCCGCCAGATCGTGCAGCGTGATGATGCTCGGCTCGTTGGGGCCACGCAGATGCGTACGCGATAGCAGCCGGCACAGGTTGCGGTAGCCATCGAAGTCGCGCACCAGTAGCGTGAGGTGGTAGCCAATGGCCGATGCACGACCGAAGCCCACGCTCGCCGGTAGCACGAGGCGCTTCTCGGGTGGCAGGTCGGCCTCGTCGCCGAAGATGCCGGCGGTCTCGACCACGACCTCGCAGCCAACAATCGGCTTGATTCCCGCCGCATGGCACGCCTTGTAGAAGCGGATCGCACCGGAAAGCCCTTGGTGGTCCGTTAGCGCAAGCGCCGGCATCTCGAGTTCGACCGCACGCTCCACAAGCCCGGGCAGCGAAGCGGCGCCGTCCATGAAGCTGAACTGCGAATGTACGTGCAGATGCACGAATCCCGAGGACATCGCGTCTCTCCCGCTAGTCCTGGATGCCGATGAGCCGCCACGAGCCCTGCTCACGGTCGTAGGTCAGGTCGTAGACGCCTCCACGAGCCAGCACCCGCCAGAATCGCCGAGACACCCGCTTGCGCGGATCCCACCATGCTTTCTCGGCAGCCCAGATCTGGACGATGGCGTCGATGCGGTAGACGCGTCCGTTCCGCGTGAACGACGACGGATACTGCCGAGCAGCGTCCCAGGCAACCTCGACGTCTTCCTCAGCATGCTTGGCGGCACAGGTGCCGTCGGCGCGTTTCAGATCAGAGGCGCGCACGATCCAAGGGCTCGCCAGAAGCTCAAGGATGACCGGAAGACGCCCACGCTTAGTGTCGAACAGCTCGATGGGCTGGCCGGCCGTCGCGGTTGAAAAGCGTTTGATGTCGGTGTTCCGGCCCACGTTTGTGCTACCCGTTGCTCCCCGAATCGGCGACCTATCGCCGAAGGACATCGGCTCCCTGAGTATACGAACATATGTTCGATACTACAAGCGAACACAAGCGGGGAACTGATGCGGGAAGGGTCGAGGAGCCGGAGTTCGGCCTAGTTCGACTCGGCGGGGAGCGCCACCGTGACAAGCTTGGCGATCTCACGCGCGATAGCGGTGCGGATGCCCTCGATCTCGATGGTTAGTGGGCCTTGGAACGGTGCGACCTCAAGGACTTTCGCCCGCGCACCAGGCCGCAAACCCAGCTCGCCCAGGTAGCTCAGAATCTTCTCGTCTTCCTCTGCAACCGCGAGCACCGTGGCCGATGCCCCGGAAGCAACATCGCACAGCGGCATCCCCGCCACATCAACGAAGGAGCCATCCGCAGCAGGAATGGGATGCCCATGGGGGCATACAGACGGATTATCCAGGAAGATCTCAAGCGCCGAGAGAACGCGCGGTGAGAGTGCATGTTCGAGGACGCACGCCTCCTCGTGCGCAGCGTTCCAGTCCAAACCAAGCGTGTCGACGAGAAACGTCTCCGCGATACGGTGACGTCGCACGATGTCGAGTGATCGCTGCACGCCCTCGTCGGTCAGGACGACCTTGGTGCCGTCGCGGACAACCAGCCCGTGCGCTTCGAGCCGGCGCAACGTTGCGGTGACGGTGGGACCGGACACGCCGACGGACTCTGCGACCTGAGTAGGTCGAACTTGGCCGTGCTGCGCGAGCTTGTAGATTGCCTCTAGGTACTCTTCCAGCGTTGCTGTGGGCACGAGCTGAGGCCTCCTAACCGTCCGGTTTCCACGACCAGTCTACCACGCCTAAACTCATGGAGAAACTTCGTACAGGCTACGTATTGCGGGCGCCACCCCCGAAACCGTTCGTCCCAATATCGCGTCTTCTAAACGGCTCTCACGTACCGCTCATCACGAATACGACATTTATCCCAAAACCCCGTTGACACCCACTCGAAGGGTGGGTAGAGTCTGTCTTGTCCCGAGAGGTCGGACGCAGCGGACTCCGAAAGACGGCGTACCAGTAGCTGCCGGCGAGGGCACCGAGGAAGTCGACAAACCGTGAGGTGGATCGGCGGAGACGGAGCCAGCAAAGGTAAGAAATGGGAAGCCGGTTCGGTAGGAGGTTCCCGCAGGCGAGGTCTCTCGGGACACCTGTATTCTCAGGCAGTTCCTCGGCCACTCCCAAGCCTCACCCCGGTACCTGCACCGCTACGGCCGGTAGGTCAGCTTCGCTATTGGCGACTCCCAGACAACGACCTCGACCACGCTGACACGCGGGTCGACAGACCCCGCAAGGCGTTCGTAGATGACTCGCGCTAGGTTCTCGGCGGTCGGGCTGAGTTCGTCGAAGGGCGCGATATCGTTGAGATAGGCATGATCGTAGGCGTCCAGGACGCCGTTCAGGTCATCCTTGAGGAGCTTGAAGTCGTAGACGATGCCGATCTCATCGAGCTGCGTCGCCGCCACGGTGACCTCGATATCCCACGTGTGCCCATGCAGGTTGCGGCACTCGCCAGGGTAGCCGCGCAGCGCGTGAGCTGCGTCGAAGTGCGACTTGATGGTGAGTTCGTACACGACGGATCCCTTCGGCGGTCTACTAGAAGAGCGAGCCCTGGGGAGTGTCCCCGCCCGGCCCACACGCAGGATTTCCCACAGTCTCTTGGGCATCCATAGCCTGATTGGCCATCTCGTCGGCGTCCTTGTTGAACTCGCGTCTCACGTGCGCCACTTTGAAACTCGCGAACCCACGCAGCAGCCTCAGTGCCCGAGCGAACAGCGGCTTGAGGCCCTCGTTCTTGACGCGATACTGGCCGTTGACCTGCTTGACGAGCAGTTCGCTATCGGCATAGACCGTGACGCTGCCAAACCGCATGGCCGATACGTTCTCGAGGCCCCAGATGAGGGCCTCGTACTCGGCGACGTTGTTAGTGACCGATCCAAGGAATCGCCCGCCTCGGCAGACGATCTCGCCGTCGCGCTCAATCACGAATCCTGCTCCCGCAGGCCCTGGATTGCCCCGCGACCCACCGTCCGTGCGAAGAACGGCGCCTGTCACTCGTCGCTCCCGTTGGGGTGCACCACGATCAGCCGACGACACTGTGGGCAAACCCCGATCGGCGGACCGCCGGCGAGCTCGCGTACGCGCTCTCCCGGCAGAACCATGCGGCACGCCGTGCAGGCGTCTCCATCGAGTTCACCGACGCCAACGCCGCCCTTGCTCTCCCGGGCCGCCTCGTAGCGCTTGACCAGCTCGGGCGGAAGCGACTTGGCGAGCTTTGCCCGCTTGGCCTCGGTCTGTGCGATGTGCTTCTGGAGCGCTCCGCCAACCTCCCTGAACTGCGCCACGAGAGCGGCTTCCTTGGCGTTGAGCTGGACGAGCGCCTCGTCGATTGTCGACGTTTGCGCCTTGGCCTTATCCACACGCTCCATGATCTGGAGCGACTCCATCTCGAGCTTGTCTCGGCGGCGCTTCAGGCCATCCATCTCTCGGGTGATCGAGGTGACGGCACGATGGTCGGTCGTAGCCATGACCTTCGCCTGCTCCGCTTCGATCTTGGAGGTCAACATCTCAATCTCGTCTTGGTGAGCCTTCAGCTCACTGCCGAGCTTGTGAACGAGCAGGTCGGCTTTCCCATGAAGTGTCGTGACGTCGCGAAGCTTGGCGCGCGCCGCGAGGATAGCGTGCTTCTCGGGCAACTCCTCAAGCTTCTTGTTGGAGCGCAGAACCTCCAGGTCGAGTGCTTGGAGCTCGAGCAGTGAGCCGGCCTGCGTCATGCGGGTCTCCTTTAGGGGGTCCACCAACCGGGTGTGGCTGGCAGGACGTGCACGGTCGCCGGGTCGAGGCCGGGCAGCCGAAGAATCGCGTCTTTGAGGAGTGCCACAAGGGGCCACTCCGAAACATCGTGTCCGAGCTCTACTATCGCCAGTCCCGACTCCATCGCGTCCAAGGCGTCATGATAGCGCACCTCGCCAGCGACCAAGGCGGTCGCGCCGCATGCTACAACGTCGCCGACGAGCGAGCCGGCCGAGCCGGTGGCGGTCGCCACGCGTGCGACAAGCGCTTCCTGTTCGCCCCAGATGCGGGGCGTGATGTTGAATGTGCCTGCGGCCAGAGTGGCAAGGCCCGCGAGCGTCAGCCCCTCTGGAGCGCGGCTGAGCATTCCCATGCGGGCCGACGAGCGAGCGATCGTGACGTCGGCCGCCACTATCAGCGGCTCCTCGTACGGATGCGCGCCGCGCGCCGCGCCGACAACCCCACGTGCCTTGGCCCGCGGCGCGACCATCTCGATGCGTACCTCCTGTGCACTGGCTGGCTGACCCGGCTCTCCTACGAACGGTGACGAGGACGGTCCAGGCGTGAAGGTCGCGCTACCGGGCGCAGAAGCGAAGCTGGCGCCCTCGTACTCGCCTACTCGCCCTGCTCCCGCACCAGTCATGGCGTCGATAACGCGCTGCACATGGGTGTGCGGCACGAATACGGTGACCAGTGACATCGGCATGAGCGACCGCTCGATTGGCTTGATGGGCGTCAGGCCGAGCGCGCTGGGCAGCAGCTCGCCAGCGCCGGGCGCCCGGTCGAGGTTGGTGTGCGCGTTGACCAGGGCCACCCCGGAGTCCATCGCCGAGAACAGCACACCGGCGGAGCCTCGGCCCGGCGTGAGCCAGTTGGGCGTCTTGAGGAAGGCCGGATGGTGAGTGAGAAGCACGTTGTCCCCGGCCGCCGCTGTCGCGCGGATTGCCGATTGCGTGGGGTCCAAGGCCAAAGTGACACCGGTGACCTGGCGCTCCGGGTCGCCAGCGAGCAGCCCGACCCGATCCCAATCCTCGGCCCATTCCGGCGGAAAAGCCTTAGCGATGGCGCGCTCGATGTCGCCAACCACAACCTTGTTCACAGCTCCAGCTCCTTCCAGCCGCCCGAACCGTCGGGGAACGAAACGCTCGCGTAGCCGGCCTGGGCGAGCGCATCGTATGCCAGATCGATCTGAAAGCCGACCTCGGACGGTTCATGCGCGTCGGAGCCGACCGTTGCGGCAACCCCAGCTTGGTTGAACGCCTTCAGCAGTTGGGGCCCTGGGTAGAGTTGCGCGACGGGTTTGCGTAGTCCGGCCGTCGAGACCTCGATTAGGACGCCAGCCTGGGCCGCGACAGCAGCCGCCTCGCTGTAGATCTCGCGCGGGTCGAACGTTGGAAAGTGACCGAACTTCTTCACCAGGTCCGGGTGCGCCATAACATCGAACAAGCCAGTCTTCACCGCCGAGACCCAGAGGCCGAAGTAGTCGTGCCATGCGGCATCGACGTCGCGGTGATCCCACTCCTCAACATTGTGTGGGTCGTCAAACGCCCAGTCGCCGATGAAATGCACGCTGCCCAGAACGAAGCGGGCTCCATCGGAGTGCTGCCGCGCAGCAGCAAGGGCTGAGGCAGTCTCCTGCTCGCGACCGGCCAGATAGTCGGCTTCAAGGCCCGTGACCAGCGCAATCTCGGGATACCGGTTGCGTGCGATATCGACCTCGACGAGGTAGTCCTCCAGATCGCATGCAGGCATCGAGAGATGGTGCCCGGGATCCACGTCATCGGGAAGCGCCAGATGCTCTGTGATGACCATGCCGTAGAGGCCCTGGCGAACACCTTCGGCAACGCAGTCGTCGACCGTACCCGATGCGTGACCGCATCTCTGGGTGTGGATGTGGCAGTCGATCAGCTTGCGCACTGAATCACTCCTCCGCCAATCACGAAGTCATCTCGGTAGCATACGACAGCCTGGCCGGGCGCAACGCCCTCGAGCGCCTCGGCGAACTCGACCGTCAACCGCTCGCCGTCCACCCGAGCCACGGCCGCGCGAGCTTCCATGCGGTATCGGACCATCGCAGTGGCGTCGCTGGTAGTTGCGCCCCGCCACACTATGTCGCCAGCCTCAACGCGGGTAACCCTGAGCGACTCCCGAGGGCCAACGATAACGCGATTGTCGGTTGCGTCGATCGCAACAACGAACAGGGCTGAGCCGCCGCCGACGCCGAGCCCTTTGCGTTGCCCAACCGTGTAGTTCGCGATTCCGTCGTGGTGGCCGACTACCCGACCTTCACCGTCCACGATGTCGCCCGGCGTCAGCGCCTTGGGGCGTCGCGCACGAACGACACTCGCATGTTCGCCTGCAGGCGCGAAGCAGACCTCCTGGCTGTCTGGCTTCTTGGCGACGGCAAGACCCAGACGCAGCGCAATCTCACGGACCTCCGTCTTTCGCAACTCGCCAACTGGGAACAACACATGCTGCAGCTGAGGCTGTGAGAGGCGATAGAGGAAGTAGGACTGGTCCTTGGTCCGATCGACTGCCTTCGCCAGCCATGGCGCGCCCTGGGTGTCTCTCACGATGCGGGCGTAGTGGCCTGTGGCCAAGAAGTCGGCGCCCTGCGCCATGACCTTTGCGAGCAGGTCCGAGAACTTCAGTATGTCGTTGCAGACTATGCACGGGTTGGGCGTGTGCCCAGCCGCGTACTCGTCGGCGAATGGGCCGACAACGGCCTCTTCGAACACTTCTCGGAAGTTGAGCGTGTAGTGCGGGATGCCGAGCAGATCGCAGACGCGTCGCGCGTCGCGAATCGCGCTGATAGAGCAGCAGCCGCCCTCATCGTCTGAAGACGGCCACAGCTGCATCGTCACTCCCGTGACGTCATGTCCTTGCTCCAAGAGCAGCGCCGCGGTAACGCTCGAGTCCACCCCGCCACTCATCGCCACGAAGACGCGGGCCACAGGACTACCCTCGCCCGATGGTCAGCGACCGGGTCACGAGTCCGATCACGCCTCGTCGTCGTGGTCGTGATCCTCGTCGGCGTGGGGATCGAAGTTGGGGTCTGCGCTCTTGATCTCGCCTGAGATGGGTGGGCGGCCGTGCTTGGTGAGGTAGTCGTCGACTGCGACCTTCAGGCCGTCGGTCGCTAGAACGCTGCAGTGCATCTTCGCAGGCGGAAGCCCGCCGAGCTCATCGGCGACCTGCTGCTTGCTGATGGCGGCGGCCTCCTCCAGCGTCATGCCCTTCGCCATCTCGGTGACGATCGACGAGGTGGCTATTGCGGCGCCGCAGCCTAGCGTCTGGAACTTCACGTCGTCGAGCTTCTCGTTCTCGTCGACCTTGAACGTGATTTTCATGATGTCGCCGCATACCGGGTTGCCGACCTCGCCGACGCCGTCGGCGTCCTCGATGACACCCACGTTGCGCGGGTTATTGAAGTGATCCATGACTTTGTCCGAGTACAGCACGTGGTTCTCCTTCGAGGCTTGTGTTTACGTAATCGCGCTTGGATGAGCCCGAACTACTTCTTCCCGAACATCCTCTGGTACACCGGCGACATCGTGCGAAGACGCTCGACGATGGGCGGAAACACCTCGAGGAAGTAGTCGATATCTGCCTCAGTGGTGAAGCGGCCGAGCGAGACGCGCAAGCTGCCGTGAGCAATCTCAGCCGGCACGCCGATGCATAGCAGCACGTGGCTGGGCTCGAGCGAACCCGAGGAGCACGCCGAGCCGGTCGAGACGGCTATGCCCTTGTTGTCGAGCTGCAGCAGCATTGCCTCACCCTCAACTCCGTTGATGAGTAGGGAGGCGATATGCGGCAGGCGCGGCTCGACATCAGTGGTGCACTGCGTGTTCTCAAGTGACGAGAGCACGCCGTTGATGAGCTTGTCGCGGAGGCTCGAGAGCCGCACGGTCTCGGCAGCCTGGTCCTCCAGCATCAACTCAAGGGCCTTGGCAAAGCCTGCTGCACCAGGGGTGTTCTGCGTGCCGCTTCTCTTCTTGAACTCCTGGCCACCCCCGCGCTGGTAGGCGTTGAACGGTGTCCGCTTCTTGAGGTACAGAGCTCCGAAGCCCTTGGGACCGTAGATCTTGTGACTGGAGAACGACGCAAGGTCGATTCCCAGATCCTGAACGTCGAACGGGATCTTCCCCACGGCTTGTACGGCGTCTGTGTGGAACAGCGCGCCACCCTCGTGTGCGACGACGGCCAGCTCCTTGAGCGGATTGATAGTCCCGATCTCGTTGTTGGCGTGCATGATCGACACGAGCTTCGTGTTGGGCTTCATGGCAGCGCGCAGGTCATCGGGGTGGATGTGGCCGGACTTGCGCGGTTGGAGAATCGTGACCTCGTAACCCTGCTTCTCGAGCCAGTGTGAGGGCTCCAGAATGGCGTGGTGCTCGAACGCCGAGACAATCAGGTGCGCTCCACCCTGGGGCGCGACCTTGCTCAGTACGCCATAGAGCGCGGTGTTGTCCGACTCGGTCCCGCCGCTCGTGAAAATTACCTCGTCAGGGCTGGCGGCATTGATGCTCTTCGCCACGCTCTCGCGAGCACCCTCTACGGCACGGTACGCGTCACGTCCGAGCGCGTAGAGCGAGTTCGCGTTGCCGTACCTCTCGGAGAAGAACGGCATCATCGCCTCGAGCACCCGCTCGTCGACGGGGGTGGTGGCAGCGTAGTCGAAGTAGATCGTATCCATGTCCTTGACTCCCCTAGCTGACGTGAGCGCTCTCGCGCCTATCGAACGTGTCTTGAGTGCCGCCGAGCGAGGCCAACGTGGTCGACGCGAAGACGTCGCGCAGCGCGCCCGTCGCTCGCGCCCACACCGGGGCTGCGGCGCACGTCGCGCTCTTGCCGCATGCTTCCTCACGAGCGTGATCGCACACGGATGAAGCGAGAGGCCCTTCAAGCGCTTCGACGACGTCGAGAACGGTGATCTGGGCCGGATCCCGACTGAGAACGAAACCACCCTTCGCGCCACGAACCGCAGTCACGAGTTCCGCCCGCCGGAGCGAGACGAACAGCTGCTCCAAGAAGCGCGGCGGGATACCACGGCGCTCGGCGATCTCGCGCGCGCTGATGGGGCCGGAGCCGTAGTTGCAGGCCAGGTCGATGGCTGCCAACACCCCGTACTCGCTCTTTGCGGTCAGTCGCATCCTCGCCTCGCCTCCAATCCCTACCAACGTACTCATGATTGATTGAATGATACGCGCCGAATCCTGACTGTCAACCTGTAGATTACCCAAGTCGGCTCAATGGCATGCTGGCGGATCCACGACAAACACTCGGCGCCGTGGTCCGGCACAGGCCAGGTTGCGTTTGTCGGCGCATGGCTGCCGTTTAGAGCGGTGGACTCGCCGCCGAGGCCGTGTGAAACCCCCCTCGTCAAATCGAGCGAGTGTTCGGTTGTTGGGCCGCTTCGCGTCGAATATGATGTGGCTCCGCCTCTCTTGGGAGGCGGACCCTGTACGGGGAACAGGGTCCATGGTCGATAGCCACGGGGTGGCGAAGGCCCGCTGAACCCGACCTCGAAAAGACGAGGCCCGCGTAGTCGCTCGAAGGCGACCGCACGGGCCTCGCTTGCGTCCCAAAAGAGTTCCGCCGGCGGCGGCCTAACCCATCGCCTTGACCAGGTTGGCCATCTCTATGGCGGCCTCGGCGGCCTCCCAGCCTTTGTTGCCGGCCTTCGTGCCACTGCGCTCTACGGCTTGCTCAATCGTGTCGGCGGTAATCACGCCGAACATGACGGGGACTCCAGTGTCCATTCCCACCTTGGCGATTCCCTTGCTGACCTCAGAGGCGATGTACTCGAAGTGCGGGGTGCCGCCGCGGATGATGACGCCGAGTGCCAAGACTGCGTCGTAGCGACCCGACGCAGCAAGCTTGCTGGCCACGACAGGAATCTCGAATGCGCCGGGTACCCAGGCCACGTCGATGTCGGACTCGCTGGCGCCATGGCGAACTATTGCGTCCTTCGCGCCCGAGAGCAGGCGAGAACTGAGCAGTTCGTTGAAGCGCGAGATGACGACGCCAAACTTCAGCCCCGTCGCTACCAGATGTCCCTCATAGGTGCTCATGAGTGCGTCCCTTCGTCGTTGCTGGCGCCCAGCGTGAGCGTGTGCGCCATCTTGTCTCGCTTGGTCTCCATGTACTTGATGTTGGTCGAGCACGACTCGACCTCAAGTGGAACTTGCTCCGTGACCTTCAGGCCGTAGCCTTCGAGCCCCACGATCTTGCGAGGGTTGTTGGTCATCAATCGGATTGAGTGAAGGCCCAGGTCGGCCAGGATCTGTGCGCCGATTCCGTAGTCGCGCAGGTCCGGCGCAAAACCCAGCGCTTCGTTGGCCTCGACAGTATCGGCGCCCTGCTCCTGAAGCTCGTAGGCCTTGAGCTTGTTGCCGAGGCCGATGCCGCGTCCCTCGTGACCGACGATGTAGAGGATGACGCCCTCGCCTTCCTCTTGAACGCGCTTCATGGCCTCTTCGAGCTGAGATCCACAGTCGCAGCGCAGTGAATGGAAGACGTCGCCGGTCAGGCACTCGGAGTGAACTCGGACCAGCACGTTCTCCTTCCCGGCGACGTCGCCGACCACCAGCGCCATGTGCGTGCGGTCGTCCACGAAGCTGCGGTAGCCGTAGCCGATGAACTCGCCAAAGCGTGTGGGCAGCTTGACCTGCGACTCGCGCACGACGAGGCGCTCGGTCTGCCGTCGATAGCGGATCAGGTCGGCGACCGTGATCATCTTCAGGTTGTGCTCTGCTGCAAACAGTTCGAGCTGCGGGCGGCGCGCCATCGTGCCGTCGTCGTTCATGATCTCGCAGATGACGCCGGCCGGGGTCAGACCGGCAAGCCGCGCCAGATCGACGGCAGCTTCCGTGTGTCCCGAGCGCTCCAGCACTCCACCCTTCCGGGCGCGAAGCGGAAACACGTGGCCTGGCATCGAGATGTCGGCAGCGGTGGCCTCAGGGTCGATCGCCGTGGTGATCGTGACCGCCCTGTCCGCCGCGGAGATACCCGTGGTGATCTTGCCCTTCGCTCCGATCGAGCAGTGAAACGCAGTGCCCTGCTCTGAGGTGTTCTCATCGGCCATCGGCGGGATTCCTAGGGCGTCGAGACGCTCGCCCGTCAGCGGGATGCAGATCAGCCCGCGGCCGTAGCGCGCCATGAAGTTCACCGCGTCAGGCGTGACCATCTCGGCGGCCATGACGAGGTCTCCCTCGTTCTCGCGATCCTCATCGTCGACCACGATCAGCATATGGCCGGCGGCAATCTCGGCGATACCGTCCTCAATCGAGGAGAACGGGGGCTTTGATCCGGCAGCGTTGAGCACGCTCACCTTCCTTCCGCAAAGTCGCGCAGCATGTCGCCAAGGCCGCGGCGCGAGGCGTCGGGCCCCTCGCCACCGGTATTAGCGTAGAGGTCAACGAAGCGCTTGACGTACTTGGCCATCACGTCGACCTCGATGTTGACCGGAGCGCCGATGGGCTTGTCCTTGAGCGTCGTGATCGCCTCGGTATGCGGCACGACGGAGGCCGCGAAGCTCTCGCCGCGAATCTGGGCGACGGTCAGCGAGATGCCGTCCACGGCGATCGAGCCCTTCGGCACGACGTACTCCATAAGCGACGGAGGTACTTGGAACTGGTAGATGGTCGAGTTGCCCGCAGGGTGGCGCAGCAGCAGCCTGCCAACGCCCTCAACGTGGCCGGTGACCATGTGACCGCCGAGACGATCCGACAGACGCATGGCGCGCTCGAGGTTTACCTTGCTCGACTGATGCAGACTCCCCAGCGTGGTCTTGGACAACGTTTCGTCGCTCACGTCGGCCACGAAGGCGCCTCGCTGGAACTGCGACACGGTCAGGCACGCCCCATCAACGGCGATAGAGTCTCCGAGCGCCATGTCGCGGCCGAACTCCGGCGCGTAGATCTGTATCTGCGCGCCCCCTGACGCCTTCTGAACGTGCGTGACCACGCCCTGCGTTTCAATCAGACCGGTGAACATCTTGGAGGCCTTCCCTACTCTTCGCCAACAGCCAAGACAGGCTGCCAGACGGTGACTGACACATCTTCCACGATACCCGCTTCTACCGGCGCCATACGGCGCACCAGCGCGCTACCCTCCTGCTGCGCCTCGCCGAGAAACAGCGATGGAGCCGCATCCCCTGCCACCCCGCCCGCCGTGACCACAACCAGTCGATCGACAAGGCCCTCGACCCAAAGAGACGAGAACAGTCGCGAGCCCGGCTCAACGAGCAGTTCGCCAATGCCTCGCTCGGCGAGTGCTGTGAAAGCGTCAACCAAAGGGCGGCCCGAGCACTCGTGGACGTCCACTGACGCCGGGATGAACTCGCAGATTCCTTCTCGCGATCCGACGGCGAGAACCAGCGTCGGTGCGGCCTCGTCGGTGAAGACGCGTGCCTCGGCCTGCGGAACGTGATCGCAAACCAGTACAACGCGGAGCGGCTGACGCTCTGCCAGGCGGCCTGCCGCATCGCGCACGGTCAGCGCGGGGTCGTCGGCGATCACGGTTGCCGCCGACACCAACACGGCGTCTGTCGCCGCACGAAGGCGCTGTGTAATCGTTGCGCCGGATGGCCCGGTGATCGAGGCGCGCTTGCCCAGGGCGAACGCAGGCCGAGCGTCGAGCGAGAGCCCGAGCTTGACGGTGACAAGCGGGCGCCCAGCTCGGACTCGGTGCAACCAGCCTGCGTTAAGCTCCTCGAACGGCGCGGGGTCCTCGGCGAACTGGACTTCGATGCCGGCATCGCGAAGCTTGCCTGCTCCGCCACCGGCCACCGCATTGGGGTCACGCATGCCGATGACCACGCGTGCGACTCCGGCGGCGACAAGCGCGTCGGTGCACGGCGGCGTCTTGCCGGTGTGAGCGCAGGGTTCGAGCGTGACGTACACAGTCGCGCCGCGAGCGGCGTCTCCGGCTGCCTGCAACGCCAGGATCTCGGCGTGCGGCTGGCCTGCCTTGTGGTGAAAGCCTTCGCCAACGACATTGCCCTTGCGCACGACGACGCAGCCAACCAGCGGATTCGGGGCGGCGGCGCCGCGAGCTTGCTCGGCGAGCGAGGCAGCGCGTGCGAGGAACGGGTCGGTGACCCGAGATGTGACGTCAGAGAACAGACGCAATCGAAGCGACCTTCCTTCTCCCATCCGGACTCTAACCGTCGGCCTCGGAATCTCACCGAGTCGGCCCCATGCGGGGTTCGCGGGCTATCACCGCCGGTGGGGAGTTTCACCCCGCCCTGAAGAAAGCTTCGTCAGTATAGCGCAACCGAGCGTCGCCCCGCAGGTCAGGCGAGCACCGACTCGCCGGCCGTACGGATCTGCGCGATTGCGGCGATCGGGTCGGACGCGCCAAACACCGCGTTGCCAGCTACGAAGCAGCGCGCGCCGGCTGCGACGCATGGGACGATGGTCTCGGCGTTGATGCCGCCGTCGATCTGGATGGTCGGCACCGCTACGCCGAGCTCGTCGCAGAGCAGCACGACCTCTCGTGTCTTGTCGATCACGCGGGGGATGAACGCCTGCCCACCGAAGCCGGGGTTGACGCTCATCAGCAGCACCATGTCGATGTCGCCGAGAATGTCGCGCAGCGAGCTTACCGGCGTGGCGGGATTCAAGACGACGCCGGGCGACGCGCCAGCCGCGCGAATGCGTTGAACGACTCTATGCAGGTGGACGGTCCCCTCGGCGTGGACGGTAAGCATGTCGGCGCCGGCGTCGAGGTACCAGCCGATAGTGTCATCGACGTTGTCGATCATCAGGTGGACGTCGAGCGGCTTGGTCGCGATCTTCTTGAGAGCCGCGATGACCGGCGGCCCGATGGTCAGGTTCGGGACGAAGTGGCCGTCCATCACGTCGACGTGGATGAGATCGGCGCCACCGCGCTCGATAAGCTCGATCGCCTCGGCCAGGCGCGTGAAGTCGGCCGACAGGATGGATGGGGCGATAGTGATCTGGTCGCTCATGGCTCCTCCGATGCTGTGCGGCGATACAAACGCGCGTCTAGTCGTCCACCAGTCCCAAGCCGTGAAGCTCGTCCTTGGCCTCTCGGCCGAGAAGCGCCTCTTGGGCGGTTGTAACTGGCTTGTTCTCGTAGAGCACCGCACGGACCTCATGGGTGATGGGGAGTTCGAGGCCTTCTCGGCGTGCAAGCTCGTCGACCGTGATGCACGCGACGGCGCCCTCGGCGACCATGTGCGTCTTGTCGTAGAACTCCTGCATCGTGCCGCCCTTGGCGATGAGCTCGCCTAGGCCCCGGTTGCGAGAGTGCCGGCTCGTGCACGTGACAATCAGGTCACCCATGCCGGCAAGGCCCATGTAGGTCATCGGATTGGCGCCCAACGCGCGTCCGAGCCGAGTCATCTCGGCAAGGCCGCGAGTCATCAGGGTCGCCTTGGTGTTGTCACCGTAGCCGAGCCCATCGCACATGCCGGCTGCAATCGCGACGACGTTCTTACTCGCTCCGCACAACTCGACGCCCACAACATCGGGGTTCGTGTACACCCGGAAGAACGAGGTCATGAAGATGTCCTGGAACAGGTCGCCGACAGCGGGCTCATAGGCGGCCACAACGGTCGCCGACGGGATTCCCTTGCTAACCTCCTCGGCGTGGTTCGGGCCTGAGAGACCAGCAACCCGGCCCTTGTTGCCAAGCACGTCCTCGAGGACCTCGGTCATCAACATGTTGGTGCCACCCTCGACGCCCTTGGAGAGGATGACAACCGGCACGCCGGAACCAAGGTGAGGGGCCATGGCACTCGCCGTCTCGCGAACACCTATCGAGGGCGTTACCATCACGACCGCCTCGGCGCCGCGAAGCGCCTCCTCCATGTCCGGGCTCGCAAAGACGCTAGGGTTGAGAACGACGTCGGGCAGGTAGAGCGGGTTCTTGTGCTCGGCGTTGATGCCGTCGGCGATCTCGGCCTCGCGTGACCACAGCCGCACGTCGTGGCCCTTGCCGCCCAAAAGCCAGCTGACTGCGGTTCCCCACGAACCGGCTCCGATGACCGAGATGCGCATTCCCTACGACCTGCCCTTCACGGACTCAGATGACCCCCGCGTAAACGATATCCTAGGTTCTTCTCCCCGAAAGATGCGCTTGATGTTGGTCGAGTGGCGCCAAATGACTAGGCCAGCGGCCACGACCGACACCGCAAGCAAGGGCCAGTCGCCGGGGTACAGGACGAGCATCAGGATCGGGTACTCAATCGCGATGATCACCGAGCCGAGCGACACGGTGCGAGTGAT
The DNA here is from genome assembly GCA_031292615.1 of Coriobacteriia bacterium. Classification (NCBI taxonomy): domain Bacteria; kingdom Bacillati; phylum Actinomycetota; class Coriobacteriia; species Coriobacteriia bacterium. Next base: position 18,142 of record JARLGT010000006.1, read on the forward strand.
CGCGATGATAAGAAGCCACGTCAGGAAGAGAATCGGCCAGGCAAGCGGAGCGAGCACGAGCACCGCGCCGGCACCCACAGCCACACCCTTGCCGCCGCGCAGTCCGATGTAGGGCGAGTACGTGTGGCCCGCGATTCCCGCAAGCGTGGCGCCGATCATCGTCCACTCACGAGCGTCAGCGCCGAACAGCGCTGCAGGCACCAGCACGCCCGCCAGATAGACGGCCAGCGCACCTTTGCCCACGTCGAGAACGAGCGTGGCGAGAGCAGCCTTCCAGCCCAACACCCGCATCACATTGGTTGCGCCAAGGTTGCCCGAGCCTGCCGTTCGCACATCGACCTTGTAGAAGGACCTGCCGATGACAAGAGCCCAAGGGATGCCACACAGCAAGTAGGCGCCGAGAAGCGACGCGGCTATACGTAGGGCGATGCCCAACTCCACAGTGTCAGTCCTTCTTGCGGAACTTCATGATGATCGGCGTACCCGTGAGATCGAACGCGTCGCGCATGCGGTTCTCGACGTAGCGCTTGAAGTTGTCGTCGGCAAGCATGGGGTGGTTCGCGAAGAACGTGAAGCCCGGAGGCGAGACGCGCGTCTGCGTCACGTAGTTCACTCGCAGCGTCTGCTTGCCCTTGCTCACGGTATGGCCGAAATCGCGCATCTCGGTCAACAGCTTGTTCAGTTGGCTCGTGGAGATCGTCTTGGTGTAGTTACCGTAGACGTTGTCCACAGCGGCCCAGATCTTGTCGACACCTTTGCCGGTCAGCGCGCTGATCTTGAGCACCGGCGCGTAGCCGATGAAGCCAAGGCGCTCCGACACGCGCGTGTTGATCGCGTCTTTCTCCTCGAGCGACTCCAGAACGTCCCACTTGTTGAGCATGACGATGATCGCGCAGCCGCGCTCGGCGGCAAAGTTGGCCACGCGCTGGTCTTGGTCGGTCAGTCCGATCGTGGAGTCGATGACGAGCAGCGCGACTTGCGCGCGGTCGATGGCTCGCATGGCGCGCACGAAACCGTAATACTCGACGTCTTCGTCGATGAGCGACTTGCGACGAATGC
>JARLGT010000007.1 GCA_031292615.1 Coriobacteriia bacterium
GATCACGGTGTCGAGCCGATCGAGCCCTGAATCGGCGAACGCCTCGACAACCTCGCCTACCACCTGCCAGTTCTTCGACGTCTCCCCCGCCTCGAAAGTGAGTGGCCGTACGTCGAGCTGTGCCGTGATCAGCTTGGCGCCGACCTGCGTTCCGAACAGCTCGCTGACGTTTGAGTCGCTCACAAGCGCGACCCGACGCCCGCGCGCCACGCCGGCGACGAGATCGCCTGCCTGTCCGAGGACCCCACGGCCCACAATGACGTCGTAGGCCCCACCCTGCGTGCCCACGTGGATGCGGCGAAACTCACTCATGCGCACAGCCCTTCGATGACGGAGACAATTTGGCTGGCAACCTGGTCGGCACTCAGGCCCACTGTGTCGACGGAGACATCGGCGACCGCGGCGTAGAGAGTCTCGCGCGCCTCGAGCAAGCTGGTAGCCGCCAAAACGCCTCCGGGACCGGAGAGGAGCGGCCGCGTGCCGTCGGCGCCCACGCGTGCGAGCGTCTCGCCGGCGCTCACCTTTAGGTATACGACGCACCCGAGACGCTTGAGCACGGAGCGATTCTCGTCGCGAAGCACGATGCCGCCACCGCACGCAACCACGCTGGGCTGCGCCGACTCCAGAGAAAGCAGCGCCTCACTTTCGAGAGCGCGAAACGCGACTTCGCCCTCATCTTCGAAGATCGCGCGAACCGATCGTCCGGCGGAGGCCTCGATGATATCATCCACGTCGACGCACGGCCTGTTCAAGCGGTCGGCCAGCAGTCGAGCGACCGTCGTCTTTCCAGCACCCATGAACCCTATGAGGAAGATGTGGCTCATCGCGCGATCCTCGCGAGATACGCATCTCGGGCCGCGACGATGTCGACCAGCGTGTCGCTGCCAAACTTGCTCAGGTAGGCATCGGCCAGTACCAGCGCGACCTCGGCCTCCGCGACGATTGCGGCTGCTGGCACCGCGCATACGTCGCTGCGCTCCTTGCTCGCATCCACCGGCTCTAGCGTGTCGATGTCCACGCTCGCCAGCGGGCGCATCAGCGTCGGGATGGGCTTCATAGCCGCGCGCACCACGAGAGGCTCACCGTTCGTCATGCCGCCTTCGAGGCCACCCGCATGATTGCTCGGCCGAGTAAAGCCTTGCCCGGCCGTATAGTGGATAGGGTCATGAGCCTGGCTGCCGGGGACATCGGCGAGGCGGAATCCGTCGCCAACCTCAAATCCCTTGATCGCGGGGATAGACATGACTGCTGCCGCGAGCCGAGCGTCGAGGCGCTCAGTGGCTTCGGCGTAGCCGCCAAGACCAGGAACCAGACCCGTTGCCGTCACGTAGAACGTCCCGCCGAGCGACTCGCCGTCGGCGCGCGCTGTGTCGATTGCGACCTTCATCGCCTCACTCGTCTCGAAGTCGGGGCACCGAACGGCGCTCGCTTCGACGAGCTCGGCATCGACAGCTGCCGGGGCGACAGCCGGCATCTGTATGTCGCCGATCGAGTACACGTAGGAGCGCACGCTGACACCTAGCGCGGTGAGAAGCGCCTTGGCGACGCCACCCGCCGCAACGCGTGCGGCGGTGTCGCGCGCGCTGGCGCGCTCCAGGATGTCGCGCGTGTCGTCCGAGGCGATCTTGAGCACACCGGTGAGGTCGGCGTGTCCGGGACGTGGATGGGTCTCGCGGATGTTGTCGGGTTTGGTACCCGACGCAGACATCACGTCGGTCCAGTTGTCCCAGTCTCGGTTGGTCACGGCCAGAGCGACCGGACTGCCGATCGTGCTCCCGAAGCGCACGCCGGAGAGAATCGTCACCCGGTCAGTCTCGATGCTCTGGCGACCGCCGCGTCCGTAGCCGCGCTGACGGCGCGCTAAATCGCGGTCGATGTCCTCGGCGGTAACGGGGATGCCAGCGGGCACGCCCGTGAGCAGCGCCGTGAGTGCGCGCCCGTGGGATTCACCGGCAGTCGTGTAACGCATGGCGTGACCCTTCCAAGAGCGGTTGTCGAGTTCAATGGCAGCGGTGAGGAGCAGTCTAGCGCACCCGCTGCGACAGCTACTTGGACAGGCCTTGACCCGTTGTCAGGGTCACCTGGGTGTCGCCATAGAGCATCACGACTGACGAGTCACCGATGCTGACTACCTTCCAGGGTGTGTCGGCGATTGTGCCGCCCGCTTGGAGCGAGTAGAGAGTCCCGTTCCAGATGAAGGTCGCGGTCTTCTGACTGTCCACCGTCTGAATGCTCACGAGGTACAGTGTGTTCTTGTCGGCCTTGGCGAGAAGGCTTGCCGCAGAACTCGAACTCCCAGATGTCGTCGAGGTGACCACCGGCGCCGTGATCGAGGCGATCACGCTGTCGGCCGTCGGCTTCTTGACCGTGGGCGCGAAGACGTTGCGGAACGTGAAGGTGCTCTCCAGGGGCTTCTCTGGAGGGTCTGTGATGGGGTCGGAATCAGCCGCTGCGGCGGATCCAGTGGCCGACGCGCTGGTCGCCGGTGTCACCATGCGGGTAACAGCCTTGCCTGGCGCTTGAGACGACGGCGTGTTGAAGAACGCCATCCAAACGAGCGTGCCGATGACCGCGATAACGACCACCAAGGCGACTGCGGCGATTACGACCTTGCCCAGCGTGCTCGCCAAGAAGCCAACCGGCTTCTCCTCAGTGACAGGCACCGTTGGCTGCTGCGGATCAAAGTTGTTGGGGGCGTCGACCACCGTCAGCTCCTCTTCACTGTCCGGTTGCAGGAGCGGTGGCGGCAGGCGCGGTAGAAGTTGCGCCCGCGGATGTCGGGATCATGTATGCCTCGAGCTTGATGACAGTCTTCTGGGAGTAGTCGGGGATACTCAGGTTCTCCCTGGCAATCAGGTCAGGGTTGTTCACCCGGACGGTGCTCGACTCGACGATACGAATGCCGCGGCTGAACTTCATGATCCGCTGCAGGTAGTCGACGGTGTCGGCCCACGAGCCAACAACCTCGACCTGAATCGGGATTGAGTAGTAGTTAGCGGTGGCGACGGGCGTCGACGGCGTGACTCCCAGCATCTGAACACCCGAGGCAAAGGCGCCGTCCTGCAACTCGACGATGAGCGACGGCAGGTCGGGCCCGTCCGGCACGAGGTTAGCCAGACGCATCCACTTCGCGTCGGTATCAGACGCATGCTGCTTACTGTCCTCCCGCGTGGCCAACAGGGCCTTTGCGGTCTGGACCTGAGTCCGTGCGTCGGCAATCGACTTGTCGGTCTCGCCGAGCTTTTGCCACTGCGGCCACACAAGCAAGGCGAAGATAGCTATCAGCACCACGACGGTGAGCCCGATAGCGATTCCGATCTGTTCGCGAGGTCCTATCTTCATCTCAGCCTCACCTACTGCGATCCGGCCGAGTTGGCGGCATTGACCGCGCCTTGGGCGGCGGCGGCTGGCGTGGACGGGGAGGCTGGAGCTGCGGCGGCAGGAGTGCTGGCCGCAGGAGGTATGACGACCTTCGTAGTCGCTCCAAAGGTAACGACGTTGACCGGGATGTTGCTGCCGTCGTTGGTAGTGGTCGGCGCCCATGCCCCCCACTGATCGTTGACGGCTGTGGTCAACCAGACGTCGTAGAGCTCCGGCAGCTCGTTGAGGCGTACGAGGGTCTTGGCGACCGATTTGTACGCCACGTCGTCGGACTCGCCCGAGTTGCGAGGCGTCTGCGCCGTCATAACGATGCCGGTGGTCTGATTGATCGTGAGCAGGTCCAGCCATACCTCATCGGGCAGCACGAGCGAGACGTCCTCGGCGACCTGACCCACGTTGACACGGCCGGCGAGCGCCGTCTGCGCAATACTCTGGCGCGCCTGCAGCTCGGCTTCCTTGTTCTGGAAGATGGCGAGCTGCTCGGCCAACACGCGTTGCGAGCTTGCCGACTCCAGAATCGCCTGAAGCTGATCGTTTTGGCTCTTGGCTTCAATGAGGAGGCCAGCGTAGATGAGCAGCATGATGGCGATGGCGACGATTGCGCCGATGCCCACCCAGCGGTACCAACCCTCGTACCGGCGGCGCTCCAGGACTTCCTTCGGAAGCAGGTTGATCCTGAACATCTACGACAGCCCCCCGAGCGCCAGTCCGATCGCGGGCGCGCAGCCCATGCGGTCGGCCATGACGATCTGCTCGGTGTTTGGCGACGTTGCAACATGCGACAGTGGATCGCCGATGACGACCTGGGTCTGCAACCCCTTCTCGAGGTAGCTCGCAAGGTTCTTGAGCTGAGAGCCGGTGCCCGTCAGGTAGATTCGCTTGATGGTGCGCACCTGAGTCGCTTGCGTCAGGTAGTAGTCGAGGGAACGGCGCACCTCGGCGATGAACTTGTTCGCTTCGCGCTCGAGCGCCTCTTGCGCGGCCTGCACGTTGGGCTCCTCCTGCGGAGCCGGGGTGCCGGGAGCGGCATCGATTGCTGGCAGTCCGGCAGTGTTCTTGAGTTCCTCGGCTTCGTCGAACGTCAGGTTCAACACATTGGCGACGGCCTGGGTGAACTGGTTGCCCGCGAGCGAAGAGACGCGGGTGAAGCGCGGAATGCCCCGCTCGACAACGGCGATGTTGGTGAGTCCCGAGCTGACGTGCACGATACCCAGCGCCTCGCCAGCGTTCTCAACCTCTTCGTTGAACCAACTTGGCGTCGTGCCGAGAAGTGCCCGCACGAGGGCAAACGCGGTGACGTTGACCTGCGCGAGCTTGAGCTTGGCGCCTTCAACAGCTTGTACGGCATTCGAAACGATCTCGCGCGGCGCGGCAACCAGGAGCACCTCCATCATGTGCTCATCGGAGGGCGTCATGTAGTCGCCGATGATCTGGAAGTCGAGGATTGCCTGGTCCACAGGGTACGGAATGTAGTCCTGGGCCTGGTACTGGATGGCTTTGGTGAGCTCGTCGCGCTCCATGAACTGGAGGTCGATGAGGCGTACGACGACCTTCTGGCTCGAAACGCCGATAGCCACATCGGAGACGCGGAAACCAAAGCGCTTCCAGAGTTCGCGAAGTGCACCAGATACGGCCTCAGGATCGACGATTTCGCCCTCGACTACAGCACCAAAGGGCATTGCCACCCAGCCGTAGTTCGACAGAACGAATCCGCCACTGGTCGACTTGACCTGGGCAGCGCGAATGAAGTCCGTTCCGATGTCGAGGCCCACCGGTGGTGGTGGGGCGCCCACGAAGAACAGGGATGCCAACGCTTACCCTCCCTCGATCACTGCTACGTCAAGTCTGCGATAAAAGCTACAGCGATGGTCCCGTTCGTGACTATACCACAACGCTCTGCAGTACCTCCAACCACCGGACCACACGTCCTGACCTGCGGTTTCCGTTAGGTCGCCGCCGCCGCCCCGGGTGCTACTAGAGCGGCATGCTCGTAGCGCTTGCGGTCCGGCCGACAGCCTGCTGATCCCGCTGTCTTGCAGTGTATCGTCAACGCGCCAGCTGGACTGAAGCGATTTCGTGCACCTTTTTGTGATTCCTGTCACATGCCAATGCGGGCGATCCCGGCATACCACGCCCAGATCCAAGGACCAACCAGGACGGTGATCACTCCACCGATGGCGAGGAACGGCCCAAACGCGAACTTGTGCCGCCCGCCCTCGCGCGAGCGACGCGCGGAGACCACGCCGTAGACCGCACCGATCAGCGTTCCAATGAACAGCGCCATGAGGCTGTAGAGCCCCAGGAAGAAGCCCATCGCCGCGAGCAGCTTGACGTCTCCGGCACCATACCCCTGACCGCCTCGAACCGCCGAGTAGATCCCCCCGATCACCAGCACGATGCCCGCTGCGGCAACCGCCCCCGCCAGCGCGCTCCAGATGGGCTGCGCCAGTGGCCCGCTTGCAGCCGACACCAACAGCGGCGTTATGGCGACTTGCCCGAACTGCGACACCAGTGCGCCGAGCAGTCCGAACCCGGCCATCATGCCAACCAGAGAGTTGGGCAGGCGCATCGTGTCCCAGTCGATGAACGCTAGAAGCGTCAGCAGGTAAAACAGCACGACGGCGGCAAGCGCAGCGAACGACTCGCCGAAGCGAATCCCCGCAGCCAGCCACAGGATGCCCGAGAGCAGCTCTACGCCCGGGTATCTCGGCGAGATGGGCGCCTCGCAGTCTCGGCACTTGCCGCCGAGCAGCAGCCACGAGACGACCGGAATGTTGTCGTACGGGCGAATGGGCTTGTTGCACTTGGGGCAGTGCGACGGTGGGCTGGAAAGCGACTCACCCCGAGGAAGGCGCCAGATCACGACGTTGCCGAACGACCCAAAGATCAGGCCGAACAGGAACAGCGTTGTGAGCCATAGCCATTGCGGCAGGGCCTCGTAGCCCATCAGGATTCTCCTCGGATAGAGTGGAGTAGCGTGAGGTGCGACTGACTACAGAATAGCGAAGCATCGACGCGCATGCGGCACGACAACGCAAGAAGGGCCGGCGAGAGTGCGCCGACCCTTCTGTGGTTTGGCAAGCGCTGAATCCTAGTAGTGCGCGTGCCCGCAAGAGAGACTTGCGGCAGTTATCGTACCCGATGCGTCGAGTGCGTAGTTCTCGAGCCCGAGCGGGCATGTCGACGCCCGCTTGATGTAGGACCCCGTGACGAGCACGTGCGAAGCGTTGACAGTTCCTGCGGCTGGCAAGCTGCCAGTCGAGGCTTGGTACGACTGAGCCGCACCTTTTCGCCATCGAACTTCTCAAGACATGAAGCCGGCGGGGCGAACACCGCCCCGCCGGCCCTCATGCGTTCAAGTACTCAGGTAGATCGTTGTAGGCCTAGTAGTGAGGGTGACCGCAGGTGAGGCTAGCAGCCGTGACGGTACCGGAAGCGTCCAGAGCGTAGTTCTGGCCACCCAGCGGGCACGTCGGGGCGTTCTTGATGTACCCACCGGTGATCAGCACGTGAGAGCTGTTGACGGTGGCAGCGGCCGGCAGGGCGCCAGTGGCGGCCTGGTACGACTGGACTGCACCCTCAATGGTCCTCTGGTTCGCGAAGCAGGTCTTCTGCTGAGCGGAGCCCTTGGCGGCATTGAAGATCGGGACGGCGATAGCAACAAGGATACCGATAATAAGTACGACGACCATGAGTTCCACGAGGGTAAAGCCCTCACTCTTACGGAACATCTTCATGACCTCGCACCTCCTTTCCCCCTGTTGGGGATGCGTGGGCGACCTTTTGTCCCCCACTCCTGACAGATGTGTTATCGGTACTGGGCAGGGGGACTTGAGGCTTTTCTCTCAGAATTCCAACAAATCTCTTTGTGTTGTGACGTGGGTCACATATCCGCAGCTAGATGACGCAAAGAGGGAGGATCGCGGCGATTCCGCAACCCTCCCTCAACGCTCCGAGCGATTCAGGTCTACTTGACGAGCGTGATGACCTGGAACATAGGCAGGTACAGCGCGATGACCATGCCGCCGACGATGACACCCAGTGAAGCCATCATCAGCGGCTCGATCAGAGACGTCAGGCCGTCGGTGGCAGTGGAGACCTCTTCGTCGTAGAAGTCGGCGACCTTGTTCAGCATCGTGTCGAGCGCGCCGGTTTCCTCGCCGACGCCGATCATCTGAACGACCATCGTCGGGAACACCTTGGTCTCGGCAAGTGGCTTGGCGAGGGTCTCCCCCTCTTTGATGGCCGCGCGTGCGTGCCGTACGGCGCCGGCGACGATGTTGTTGCCAGACGTGTCAGCCACGATATCGAGCGCCGTCAGGATCGGAACGCCCGCCGAGACAAGCGTGCCGAACGTGCGGCAGAAGCGCGCGAGCGAAATCTTGCGAACGAGCGACCCGAAGATCGGCATGTTGAGCGTTGTGGCGTCCCAGATGGTCTTGCCGGGGCCCTTCGACCACCATTGGAACGTGACGACCAGGGCCACTATTCCGATGAGAGCAACGAGACCCCAGATGCTTGCCACGAAGTGCGACGCATCGACGAGGAACTGGGTGATGGGAGGAAGCGTGCCGCCCATGTCCTTGAACATCTTCTCGAACGTCGGGACGACGAAGACCATCATCGCGGCCAATACGACCATGACCAGACAAAACATGGCGATCGGGTAGGTCATCGCGGACTTGATCTTTGCCTTAAGCGAGGCTTCCGACTCTAGGTGGTCTGCAACGCGCTGCAGAACCTCGTCGAGAACACCGCCGGTCTCACCTGCGCGAACCATGTTGATGAAGATGGGCTGGAATACCTTTGGGTGCTTGGCGAGGGAGTCGGAAAGCGATTGACCGGCCTCGACGTCCTTCCCGATCTGAGCGATCACCGTGCGCAGAGCAGGACTCTCCGTCTGTGCGCTCAGAATCGAGAGGCACTTCGTGAGAGACAGGCCGGCGTTGATCATCGTCGCGAACTGGCGGGCGAAGATCGTGACGTCCTTGACCTTCACGCCCGAGCCGAACTTGATCTCGCCGAGCGAAGCGAGCGCACCCTGTTGGTCGAGTTCCAGGATGATGTAGCCCATCTGACTTAGACGAGTCTGCACCGCATCCTTGTTCTCGCCGTCGAGCCGCCCCTTGACGACCTTTCCGGCCTTGTCCCGCACTGCGTAGATAAACGTTGCCATGGTGACTCCTTGTGCCCCTTGTCATCGACTTTGGCTAGACGATGACTCGTACGACCTCTTCGATGGACGTTAGTCCCGCTCTTACCTTCTCAAGTCCGTCCTGACGCAGCGTGAGCATTCCCTGGTCGACGGCGACCGCCTTGATCTCCTCGGCTGTCGCGTTCTCCACGCACAGCCGGCTGATCTCCTCGGTCATCATCAGCACCTCGTGGACACCGATTCGTCCGCGATAGCCAGTGCCTCCGCACTTCTTGCATCCGACGGAGCGGAACACGCTGTCAGGCAAGTTATCGGCAGTGTAGCCCGCGTCTATGAGCACTTCGCGCTTGGGGGTCCACTCTTCTCGGCAGTCCGGGCACAGCTTGCGGGCGAGGCGCTGTGCGAGCACGCAGTCGACCGCCGAGGAGACGAGGAACGGCTCGACTCCCATTTCGATGAGCCGCGTGACCGCGCCGGCCGAGTCGTTGGTGTGCAGCGTCGAGAGCACCAAGTGGCCCGTGAGCGCCGATTCGATCGCGATCTTGGCCGTCTCTTCGTCGCGAATCTCACCAACGAGAATGACATCTGGCGAGCAGCGCAAGAACGAACGCAACGAGCGAGCGAACGTGAGCCCCGCCTTGGCGCTGATCTGGCATTGGTTGATTCCGGGGAGACGATACTCGACCGGGTCCTCGGCGGTGATGATGTGCCGGGCGGGGTCGTTGAGCACGTTGATTGCCGCGTAGAGCGACGTCGACTTGCCCGACCCAGTCGGACCGGTAACCAGAATGGCGCCGTAGGGCTTGGTGAACGACGACTGGAAGCGCTCGAGCGACTGCGGCAAGAAGCCGAGGTCGGTGAGTTGCAGCAGGATGGAGTCGGTGCGCAAGATTCTCAGAACGATGCGCTCGCCGTAGACGGTTGGGAGCGTCGAGACGCGAAAGTCGATCTTGCGGCCGGCCACGGTGACCGCGCAGTGCCCGTCCTGCGGCTTGCGAGACTCGGCGATGTCCATCTCGGCCATGATCTTGAAGCGCGAGATGATGGCGGTCTGGATAGACTTTGGAGCCGGAGGCATAGCCTCGTGCAGCACGCCGTCCACTCGGAAGCGCACGCGCAGGTTGATCTCCTGCGGTTCGATGTGAATGTCGGATGCGCGATCGGCAAGTGCCTTTTGAATGATGTAGTTGACCAGCTTGACCGCCGGCGCCTCTTCCATGACGTCCGTGAGCTGGTCGAGCTCGTCGCTCGACAGATCTTCGCCGAGGAACAGGTCGGACGTGTCTTCGTGCTCGGCAACCTTGTAGTACTCGTCGATGGCCGCGAGTATGTCGTCTTTGGTAGAGATCGCGGGCTTGATGTCGTGCCCCGTGATGATGCGCAGGTCGTCGAGAGCCAGCACGTTTTGCGGATCGGCCATCGCAACGACGAGAACGCCATCGCGAATCTCGATCGGCATCAGCGTGTAGCGGGTGGCAAGTTCTCGGTGGACAAGTGCGACGGCGGACGGCTCGGGACGACGCTCGGAGAAGTCGATGTACTCGATTCCGATCTGACGCGCCATTACCGACAGAATGGCACCCTGACTCGCATATCCCAGGTCCACAAGGACGCGACCGATAGGGCTGCCCGTCGCGCGATTGACCTCGAGCGCGTCGTTGAGCTGCCGTTCGGTGATGATGCCTGACCGCATAAGGAGCTGGCCGAGGCGCTGCCCTGTTTCTGCCACTACGACCTCTTCTACGACTGCGCGATGCCGACGTGCGCAGCACGCTGACTACGAGGGGCCAGGTCCAAACTAACCTGGTCCACTACTGCTGTATCGGGATTGTGGGGCCTAGTCTTTAAGGTCGCCGAGCAGGATGTCGGCGTAGCGCCGGAACTGCTCGTACGTCTTGGTGCCAGCCTTGACGCCGACACGTGCTTCCCCGAACCACATCTCGACTGGGGCGACCATGAACAGGTCGGGCGCTTGGCTGCGCAGGCCTTGTGGCGCAAGCGCCTCGTGGGAGGTGGACGGCGACGACGCCGCGCTCGTCGGTTCGAGTGCCACCCGAACGTGAGCTTTCGGCCGATGCGGGTGCTCCGGCGCTGGTGCGGGCTGCCCCGCGGGAACCAAGGGAGACTCTGCAGCGCGCGGGGGCGCGGCTCGGACGACGGCCGCCGGCCGCGGTCGAGCTGGCTCGGCTGCAGCGGCAGGCGCAGGTTGAGGCGTAGGCGCCGAAGCTGGGACGGGCGCCGAGACCGGGGCGGGTGTGGACGGCTGGACGGGGGCAGGTACCACAGGCGGCTGGACGGGGGCAGGTGCGGGGGTAGTTGCCGAGATCGGGGTAGGTGCCGGCGCTTGCCGCGCGATAGGCTCAGGTAGGGGTGCCACGTCGGCCGTGGAGCCTGTGGCTGGTGCTTGCCGTGGGACGCGCGGGGGCTCGGGTGCTGGCGTCGCCGAGGGTTCGGGCTGAAGCTCAGCTCCAACGAGCAGCGCGGCTTCCGGCGCCGACGGGATCGCGGGTGGAGCCCACTGTGGTGGCGCGGTGGAGGCAACCTCATGGGTCGCCTTGGCCGCAACTTCCGTGGGGACCTCCGGTGCTCGCCATTCGGCTTCGGCAGCCTGTTCGACCGGTGCACCAGCAGGGATGGGCGCTTCGGCGGGAGCAGCGTCTTGCACCCACTCAAAGGCCGCAGTCGATTGAAGCGCAGACTCCCCTAACTCGCCGAGCGACGGCATGGCCGGGTAGACCTCCAGCGGAAGCGAAGGCGGCGCGCTCACGACTTCCTCGGCAGGCATGACGTGGACCGCAGGCGCCGGTGGTTCCGAGATCTCGGGCTCCGGCACTGGAAGCGATGCGGGTGCGGCGGGAACCGGCGCAACCTCGGGAACGTGGATCGGGTTCTCGGGGACGACCGGCGACGAGGGCGCCGAGGAATGCGGCGTCTCGGCGGGCACGTCGGGCACGACAAGCGGCAGCGCTGCGAGCGCTGCGAGAGTCGACGGCGACAGCTGAGTGGCCGATGCGGGTGCCGGCGCAGGCGCCGGCTGCGGCGCAGGGGTGGGTGCCGGCTGCGGCGCAGGGGC
>JARLGT010000008.1 GCA_031292615.1 Coriobacteriia bacterium
CTCCTCACGAGAGGCCTTCTCGACACGGACGGCCTTGGCGGCTTCCTTGGCCTCGCGCTCGACCTTGGCCTTGGCGACAGCCTCGTCGGCGGCCTTCTGGCGAGCGACCTTCGCAGCAGCTTCGCGCTCGAGAGCGGTAGCGGCGGCGTTGCCGAACTTGTCGGAGAAGCGCTGCACGCGTCCACCGGTGTCGACGAACTTTTGCTTGCCGGTGTAGAAGGGGTGGCACTCCGAGCACAGCTCGACGTGCAGATCGGGCTTGGTGGAGCGGGTCTTGAACGTGTTACCGCACGAGCAGTGGACGGTTGACTCCACGTACTCCGGGTGGATTCCTGGCTTCACTCTTCAAACACCTCCGTGTATGGCTCGGTTTCCGACCGAGCCCGGGGACAGCGGGCGCTAGTGTAGCATCGAGCGTGCCGATGCGCTACAGGTCGATACCGTTGTTCTTGGTTTGCGCCTGCTTGGCCATGCGAACCAGGAACTCCTGGTTGCTAGTGGTCTGCTTGAGGCCCTTGATGAGCATGTCCATCGCGCGCTCGGTGCTGTCGATGCCGTGAAGTACTCGGCGAACTCCCCACACGAACGGAGCCTCCTGCGGATCGAGGAGCAGCTCCTCCTTGCGGGTGCCCGACGAGATGACGTCTATAGCCGGGAAGATGCGGCGATCGGCCAGCCCGCGGTCGAGGCGCAGCTCCATGTTACCGGTGCCCTTGAACTCCTCGAAGATGACCTCGTCCATCTTGGAACCGGTGTCGACCAGCGCGGTCGCCAGAATGGTGAGCGAGCCACCGAACTCGATGTTGCGCGCGGCGCCGAAGAACTTCTTTGGCGGGTAGAGCGCCTGGGAGTCCACACCACCGGACAGGATGCGGCCGGACGCCGGCTGTGCCAGGTTGTACGCGCGCGCCAGTCGAGTGATCGAGTCGAGTAGGATGACCACGTCGTGGCCGCTCTCAACCAGGCGCTTGGCGCGCTCGATGACCAGCTCGGCGACGGCGATGTGGTTGTCGGCAGGCATGTCGAACGTCGAGCTGATGACCTCGCCGTGAATCGAGCGCTCCATGTCCGTGACTTCCTCAGGACGCTCGTCAACGAGCAGACACATGAGGTGGACATCGGGGTCGTTGGCGCTGATGGCCGCGGCGATGTCCTTCAGGACGGTCGTCTTGCCTGCCTTGGGCGGCGAGACGATCAGGCCACGCTGGCCCTTGCCGATCGGAGCGACCATGTCGATGGTGCGCGCCGTCATGAACTCCTTGCCGTGCTCCATGCGAAGGCGCTGGTCCGGATAGACCGGCGTCAGGTCGGCGAACTTCCTGCGGCCACGGTTGGCCTCGGGCGGCGCGTCGTTGATGGCGTCGAGGCGCTGGAGGGCCGGGTACTTCTCGGTCTCCTTAGGCGGACGGACCTGACCGCGGATCATGTCGCCGCGGCGAAGCTCGTTGCGGCGAACGACCGACATCGAGACGTAGACGTCGTGGTCGCCGGGCAGGTAGCCGCCCGTGCGCACGAAGCCGTAGCCCTCGGGCAGGACGTCGAGGACGCCGGTGATCTCGATGAAGCCCTCGGACTTGACCTTGGCTTCGAGGACCGCGTCGACGATCTCGTCTTTCTTCTTCAGCGGCTTGGTGTCGATGTTCAGTTCGGCAGCCATGGCGCGCAGTTCGGCTACCGTCTTGACCATCAGATCTTCGCGCTTGACCGAAGGCTGAGGCGGCTGCTCTTGCTGTCCGCCACCCTGCCCACTGCCGCCGCGGCGACCGCGCTTGCGAGGACGTGCGCTCATGCGTTCTTCACTTTCTCCCAGTCGGCCAGGAACGATTCCAGGCCGCGATCCGTCAGCGGATGCTTGACGAGATTCTTGAGCACCCCGAACGGCACGGTTGCGATGTCGGCGCCGATAAGCGCCGCCTGCACCACGTGGTTCGCGCTGCGTACCGATGCTGCAATGACCTCAACCTTGTGGCCGAAGTCGTAGTTCTCCAGCGCCCGGACCGTGTTCTCCAGGTGCATGATGCCATCTTCCGAGATGTCGTCGAAGCGACCGACGAACGGGCTGATGTAGCTGGCGCCCGCCCGTGCCGAGAGAAGCGCTTGCGGAACCGAGAAGCACAGCGTCATGTTGACCGTGATGCCCTTCTCGTGAAGGATCTTGGTCGCCGCCAGACCCTCGGGCATGACCGGCACTTTGACGATGAGGTTGGGCGCGATCGCCGCAAGCTCTTCGCCCTCACGGACGATCTCGTCGCGAGTCAGACCAACGGTCTCGCCACTGACCGGTCCATCGCAGATCTCGCAGATCCGCTTGAGGTGGTCATGGAAGCCGGACAGCTTGCCGCCCACACGCGAGTACAGCGTGGGGTTGGTGGTGACGCCGGCCAAGACTCCCCAGCTCGCCGCCTCTTCGATCTCGGCAATGTCCGCTGTGTCCAAGAAGAACTTCACTCTGCGAACCCTCCTCCGTGTCGCGTACCGGCTGCCGGGCCGGATGTCAGTCCTCTGCGATCGCCGCGCTGACCACTGTCTCGAGTGTGTCGGCGATGGTGCGGTCGAGCTGATGGCTGTAGATCACCGGGATGTCGTGCTCCCGGGCAAGGTCTTCGATGTAGCGGCCAAGCACCCTGATGCTCTCGAACTCGTCCTCGTAGCGCCTCTGCGGTCTGGTGCCATGAGTCTGGGCTTCTCGGATGTAGAAGTGGCTCCGGTGCGACTGTTCGTCGTCCACGCCGATGACAAGCTGGACCACCCGTACGTTCGCGAACTTGTGGGGGTCAAGGTATCCCGGCACGAGGTGGACTCCCTCGATCACCGTCGAGATGCCCTCGAGCGCGGCGCGAGAGATCAGCGCCTTGACGCCGGTGTTTACGACAGCCGACTGCTCTCGGAATCCGACGACTACGGGATTGGCGCCTTCCGGCACCGGGACTCGCAAACCTCGCCACGCTGAGAATGCGCTCTCGTAGATCGCAGGCATGAGGTCCTTGGTGAATATAGCACGCATGACTTCCCGAATGGAATCCGTCGACGAGATGCGGTTGATACCGAGCCGGTGCGCGACCTCGGTGGCGATTGTCGACTTCCCTACCCCAGTCGTCCCGCCGATCAGAACTACAAGCGGCCGCTCGAGGTGCGAAAGCTGGCGCAACGTCAGGTAGCGGTCGGCGTAGTGCTGGCCCTCGATGGCATTCAGGCACTCAGCGGCAATCGCCCTCAGCCGCGCCGAGGTGATGGTGGTCTCGTCGCGATTGCGCAGGTCCTCTTGGATAGCGCTGGCTACGGCGTAGGCACGACTCGGCGGCAGACCGGTGCCCATGAACGACTGTGCGAGCAAACCCTTGGAGAACGGCAGCCCGTGAGCCTTGTCCGAGATGGTGATGATCTTGTGCTCTTCGGTCACTGCGAGGCCTCGTTTCTTGCGCATCCCCGTTCGATTGCGAGCTGTGCGACGCGTGCGATCTGCGCGCCCAGGTCGCTGCCGTCCACCGCGACGGGCACGTTGTCGCACAGCACCGTCGGCACGCCAGCCTCCTCGCCCGCAATGGCCACAACGTCGATGGCGGCAGCCTTCAGCTCCGTGAGCAGCACGTCGTAGCCGCCGAGGCAGGCGTCCATGTCGGCGCCCAGGCGCATGCGGTCCGAGAGGTGCGCGCTCGCGCCGACGACGTGACAGCCGTGCTCGGCGGCAAGATGGGCGGCAAGGCTCGGCACGACCTCGGACGGCGCGGTCGTGGCGAAGAAGACGCGCTTGCCGGCGACCGACTCGATAGGGCGCGGCCGGAAGGTGGTCGCGATCACGGGCAGGTCCGGGCGCTGCGCCGCGATGATCGCGCGGATGCTGGCGACCTCCTCGGCGGTGGCGACCGGCTCCTCGGCACCGGCGATCACCACGAGGTCGGCCTGCGCGAGTCGGTACGGGCCGAAGTAGTCGCGCACGTACGTCTCGCCGCGCCCCGCGCCCACCACCAGCACCGCCGCGTCGAATGCGACCGGCGGAATCGCGGCGCCAGAGCCTTCGGCGATGAGTAGCTCCTTGCCGAGCGAATCGGCGAGCGCCGCTCCCTCGCGTACGTTGCTGAAGAACGTCGCGCCCGCCATGCCGCCACCGCAACGGCGGCAGCCGACGGTAGTCACGCGGCTCATGACGGCATCCTCGTAGTTGTCGGACGAGGCGTGCTTGCCCTGGCGCGCCAGCGCGAGCAGGTCGGCAGTTGTCAGCGCAACCTCGTCGCCGCGAATCAGCTCAGGCTCGGCCGGGCCGCCTCGGCCCATCGCGAGCACGACGACATCGCGGCCGCCAGCCTTCAGGCGACGCGCGATGTCGGCACTGAGGGCGGTCTTGCCCACGCGCTTGCCGGTGCCGACGATCGCCAGCACCGGCGTCGCGGGTTCTGCGAGCGAGCGTTGTGGCTCGAAGCCGAAGTCGGCGCCGCGGTAGGCGACCCCGTGCGCGAGCGCCACGCTCGCCAGCTCGAAGCGCTGCGCCGAGGAGAGCACAGGCTCGTCGGACAGGTCGATAACGAGCTCGGGTGCCCAATGCGCGAGCGCTGTCGCGAGTGTGGCGGCGGGCGTGGGGCCGGTGACGAGCGGGACGCCGTAGGTGTCGAGTCCGCGCTCCAGGTCGATCTTCTCGGTACCGCCGAGGAAGGCTGCGGCCACCACTTCGTGCTCGCGAGCGAGCTGTTCGAGCGCGAACCGGACGACCGGCGGGTAGTGCTCGCCGTCGATCAGCGCGACCACGCGACTCACGGCTCGTTCCCCACGACGTCGTCGGCGCGCCAGCCGCATACGCTCTTGTGGATGCCGTGATAGTCCGCGGCCGTCTCGGCGTCGACGAACGGCTCCTTGCGAAGGACGCGCACGTGGTCGCCGTCATCGTCGATCTCGATGATGTTGTAGCTGGGGCGCACGCGCCCACGCAGGCGATGCGTGCAGCAGGTGCCCGCGTTGATGATGAGCATGTCTTCGAGGCGCCAGACGTTGGGAACGTGCTTGTGGCCGCAGAGCACCAGATCGACATCTGCGTCGGCGAGCACGCGCAGCAGGTCGCCCGCGTCGTGAACGATATTGCGCTCGCGCCCCGTTCCGGGAACCGGCACCAGGTGGTGGTGCATCGCGACCACCTTGATCTGCTCGGGGTTCTCGGCAAATCGCTCGGCGAGCCAGCGATGCGCCTCGCGGCCGATGCGGCCGGAGTCGAGGTCCGGCTCGCTGGAGTCCAGGCCGATCAGCCGCATCTCGGGGGTGACCAGATCGCAGCGCCTCGCGCCGAACAGCTCCTCGAAGTGGACGTCGCCCACGTTGCGAGCGTCGTGATTGCCGATCAAGACCATGCGGCGCTCGGCGGTGATGCGATCGAGCATGTGCTGAGCCTGCCGAAACTCGCCGCGGTAGCCCATGTCGGTCAGGTCGCCGGTGACGACCACGATGTCCGGGTCCAGCGCGTTGAGCTCGTCGACCACGCGCGTGGCCAGCGACGGGATGTGGTAGCGCGAGCCGCAGTGCAGGTCCGAGATGTGTGCGATGACGGTCTTGTCTGCCATGTCGTGTCCCTTGCCGGAGGGCTACTTGGCGAGCGTCGTGCCTCCCACTGACGCGGGATTGGCCGGGCTCGCGGCTGCGATCGCCTTGAGCTGGCTCTCTATTCCCAGCAGCGACGAGAGCAGGTTGCCCAGCGAATCGGTCGAGTTGTAGACGTCCTCTTGGTAGTTGCCGTCCTTGATCCCGCCCAGCTTGGCCGCCGTCTTCAGCGCGTCCTTGTACGTCCCGATTTGATCGACCAGTCCCATCGTCTTGGCCTCATCGCCGTTCCAAGCCCAGCCAGTCGCCATGCTCACGACCTTGGCGCGCGGCAACTTGCGTCCGGAAGCGACGATGTCGATGAACTGCCCGTACACCTGGTCGATCTGGCCTTGGAGCATCGCCGTTTCGGCAGGTGTGAGATCGCGGAACGGGCTACCGGCGTCCTTGTACTTGCCGGCCGTCAGCACCTTAAACGACACCCCCACCTTGCCGAGCAGTGCCGAAGCGTTGGGGATCTCCATGATCACGCCGATGCTCCCCACCGCCGAGCCGGGGCCGGCCACGATCTTGCTCGCTTGCGACGACATCATGTAGGCGCCCGACGCGTCGACGTCGCCAACCGAGATGACCACCGGCTTGCGCGTGATCTCGTCCTTCACGTACGCGGCGATCTCTTCACTCGCGGCAACCGTGCCGCCTGGCGAGTTGACTCGCACGACGATGGCTTTGACGTTCGAGTCGCTGTCGGCACGGTCCAGCAGCTTGAGGAAGCTCTCGGGTGTGATGACGCCCGCGCCCGCCGAGCCGGCGATCGTGCCGTCGAACGGGATGACGGCGATAACGTTGTTGCCTCCACCGATGCCATCACGCCCGCCGCTCCCCAACGCCGAGACGAGCGACACGACGCTGACGATGACGATCAGGACGACCGCGATGCCCACGAGCCACCACAGCCACGCCAAGCTCGAGCGGCGGGCCGGCGCGGGGCCGACCATGCCGGGTGCGGGCTGCGCGTAGCTCGGCGGGTAGGCCGGCGGAACGTCGCCGCCGGGCTGCGCGTACGCCTGCGGCCCGTACGTGGGCGCCGCGTATGGCGGCTGCGGCGCGCCGGCGTGAGGCGGCTGCGAGTACGGGGGGTACGGCGGGTAGGCAGCCTGCTGGGGTTGCGGGCCTGGGCCGGGCCCCATCGGCGGCAGTGGGGCGTTGGGTGTGGTGGCGTCGTCCGGTGCAGTCATGCGAGCCTCCGGGTCAGATCACTTGGGCACGAGAAGGGCGCGAGGTGCGCGGGATACAACGTTTGTTCCCCAGCCGCAGCACGAGCGTGCGCGGCGAGTTCGTGGCGTGGCTCTAGAGAAAGCGCGCGCCGGCACGGTCGACTCGGAGTGCCTCGGGCGAGCGGCGTGTGCCGAGCGCACGCACGCGGTCTGCCGAGCGCTCGGCGACCACGGCGGCAAGCGCGTGAGCGATCTCGTCGGTGTCGCCAGCCACAAGGGCGATGACCGTGGGGCCGGCGCCGGAAAGCGCGACGCCGGCAGCGCCTGAATCGCGCAGGATGCTGTAGACCTCCTGGAGGTCTGAGACAGCCGACGCTCGATACATCTCGTGGAGCCGATCCTCGAGTGCCGCGCCCAGCAGTTCGGGGCGCCCGGTGGCGATGGATGCCGCGAGCAGGCCCGCGTGGGCGACGTTGAAGGCAGCGTCGGCGTGCGGGACCGCCTCGGGAAGCATCTTGCGCGCGGTGCGCGTCGAAAGCTCGCCGGTCGCGACCACCACCACAGCCGCCAGTCCCCGAGCGGGCTGGAAGCGGGCGAAGTGCGGCTTGGCGCCGTCGTTCCAACACACGGTAAATCCGCCCACGAACGCGGCAGCGACGTTGTCGGGATGCCCCTCCATCTCGGCGGCGAGTTCGAGAAGGCGCTGCTGGCCCAACTCGACCTCGGCGAGTCGCTCGCCCAGCAGCAGCCCTCCCACGATGGCGGCCGCCGAGGAACCCAGGCCGTTGCCCAGCGCGATATGGTTGACGCAGTCGATTGAAGCGCGCAGCTCGGGACGGCCGGCCTCGGCGAACGCTCGCGCCATCGCCTGTGCGACGCGGTTGCGGCCGTCGGTGCGTAGGTGACCCACGCCCTCGCCCTCGACGCGCACGCTCCACTCGGGGGCAAGCTCGGCCTCGAAACGGTTGAAGACGTCGAGCGCCAGCCCGAAGCTGTCGAAGCCCGGGCCGAGGTTGGCCGAGGTTCCCGGGACGAGAACCGCTTCTCCCACCTAGAGCTCCTCGACGCGGATGACCGACGCGATGCCGTTGACGACGTCGAGCGCCTCGATCTCGGCGAGCGCCGAGCGGACGTCCGCCTCACGCGCCTGGTGCGTGACGTAGACGATCTGCGCCAGGCCGCCCTCGGCACGCTTCTGGATGACACTGCCGATCGAGACGCCGTGATTGCCGAAGACGGTCGCGACTGCGGCGAGCACGCCGGTCTTGTCGGCGACGGCAAGGCGGATGTAGTACTCGCTGACGAGCTCGGCTATGTCGCGCACTGGCAGCTTCTCGGTGCAGGTGCAGCCCACGAGCGGCGCGCAGTCAGTCTGAAGTCGACGCGCCTCCTCGATCAGGTCGCCCACGACCGCCGAGGCAGCCGGCAGCGAGCCGGCACCCTCGCCGAAGAACATCGTTTCGCCTACGGCATCGCCCACGACGTAGATGGCGTTGTAGACGCCGTTGACGCTGGCGAGCGGGTGCGTCGACGGGATCATGGTCGGGTGCACCCGCACGTCGACGCCGGTGGGCGTGCGGCGGGCGATCGCGAGCAGCTTGATGGTGTAGCCCATCTCGCGGGCGTAGCTGATGTCTTCCGGCGCCAGCGAGCGAATCCCTTCGGCGGGAACCTGCGGCATGACCACTCGGCTGTTAAACGCGATCGAGGAGAGGATCGCGATCTTGGCAGCGGCGTCCAAGCCATCGACGTCGGCGGTGGGGTCGGCCTCGGCGAAGCCCTTGGCCTGCGCCTCAGCGAGCGCGGTGTCGTAGTCCAAGCCATCCTCGCCCATGCGGGTGAGCATGTAGTTGGTGGTGCCGTTGACGATGCCCATCACGGTTTGGATCTCGTTGCTGGTCAGCGAGTGCTTCAGCGGACCGATGATCGGGATGCCGCCTCCCACGCTGGCCTCAAACAGGATGTCGACGCCGTTGGCCTCAGCTGCTGCCATGACCTCCTCGCCGTGGCTTGCGAGCAGCGCCTTGTTGGCG
The DNA here is from genome assembly GCA_031292615.1 of Coriobacteriia bacterium. Classification (NCBI taxonomy): domain Bacteria; kingdom Bacillati; phylum Actinomycetota; class Coriobacteriia; species Coriobacteriia bacterium. Next base: position 8,771 of record JARLGT010000008.1, read on the forward strand.
GTGACCACGCTCTTGCCCGCGCCCAGCGCGGAAAGCACGACTTCGCGGGCGATGCCCGTGCCGCCAATCAGTTCGATGATGACGTCGATGGACGGGTCGTCGATGACGGCCTGCGCCTCGGTAACGCACTGCTCGGGCGCAAGGCCAAGGTCTGCAAAGCGCGCCGTGTTGCGGTCGGCGAACTTGACGAGTTGGATGTCGACACCGGCACGACGGCGGAAGTCCTCGCCGTGACGATGCAGAATCTCGACGACACCCGAGCCAACGGTGCCAAGGCCGATCAAGCCGACTCTCACAGTGCGCATGACGTTTCCTCCAACAGTGATGTGCTCGGCACCCGCCGAGCAACGCGACGACTATTGTAGCCGACCGCCAACGCGAGACGACCGCCAAACGGCCTCATCAACATCGGCCCTCGCGAAAGCCGCCTGGGCCAAGCCATCGGCGTGCGAAATGAGACCCCGGTCGTTGAGTATCAGTTAGAGAAGGCTAACTCTCGATTCATGGCGTCGTCACGAGCCGCCTTCATCCTCCGAGATGACCCGCAAGGGCGGTGGGCCAACCTTCTCACCGCGACTATGCACTTTCGGAGGTGCAACCGTATGAACAGGCGTTTGCTCGTGCCCGCGACGTACAGCTTCAGCGCTCCGGGAGCTACGGCCGTTGCCGTGTTCGACGGAACGACCAAACTCTTTACGTTCACCGCAGCATCGGGGCAGTTCAGCGTCCCGACAGGCAAGACCTACTCGCTCTTCGCCGTGACGGGCCCGACCACTAGCGACGGCGTCGGAACAACGAGCGTCAGCCCCGCGGCGCTGCAGGTAGACACGACCGCTCCGGTCACGACCTCCAACGCTGTCGCGACTTACGACTCGATCGCTGCCATCATGCTGAGCGCGACCGACTCCGGCTCAGGCGTGGCCGCCACGTACTACAAGCTCGACGGTGGCGCTCAGGTCGCTGGCACGTCGATCAGCGTGACCGCGATTGGCTCGCACACGCTCGAGTTCTGGTCGGTCGACGTCGCGGGCAACATAGAGGCGCATCAGACCGTGGACTTCACGATCACGGCGCCGGTGCCCACCCCCACCCCGACTCCCACGCCCGACCCCACGCCCACGCCCAATCCGACTCCGGGCCACGACCACTCGGGGCATCGCGGTGAGCACCACCGCAGCAAGCGGTGACGCGAGGTGCCGCGTTCTGACGAGGCTACCTTCACTGCACGGCCGCAGGACGATAAGCGGTCACGCTTGGTCGGACTCCCTTCCCCGCACGCGCCGTGCGAGTAGATGAGTCGCTGACGGGTGACAGAACGAAGGCCGGTCCCCGGGTCGGGGGCCGGCCTTCAGCGTGGGTGCTCCGCGACGTGGCGCCGAACGAAAGCGTTTTGGCACCTAGCCCAGTTCGCACTTCATCAGGTCGTCGTAGGTCTCTCGGCGGATGACGAATCGCCACTCTCCGTCGCGCACGAAGACCACGCCCAGCCGAACGTTCTTGTTGTAGTTGCTGCTCATCGACTGGCAGTAAGCACCGGTCGCGCACACGCACAGGATGTCGCCAACCTCCGGGCTCTGCAGCGGCGCGTCGCGCACGACGATGTCGCCGCTCTCGCAGTGCTTGCCGGCCACGGTCGCCACCATCTCGCGCGGCTGATCGGCCTTGTTGGCGATGAGCGCCTCGTAGTCGGCGTCGTAGAGCGCGGTGCGGATGTTGTCGCTCATGCCGCCGTCCACGGCGACGTACGTACGGATGCCTGGAATCTCCTTGATCGTGCCGACCGTGTAGAGAGTGACGCCGGCGTTCGCAACGATGCTTCGACCCGGCTCAACCGCCATACGCGGAACCGCTAGGCCGTGACGCTCGCACTCTTCCTTGATGCCATCGACGACGACCTTGCCGTACTCCTTGACCGTCGATGGTTCGTCCGGCACGCCGTAGGCCACCCCAAGTCCGCCGCCCGTGTCGAGCATTCGCACGGCAACGCCTGTCTCGGAGTGAATGTCATGCATGAACCGCACCGCGACCTCGATGGCCTTCGCGAAGCTGTGCAGCGCGAATATCTGGCTGCCGATGTGCATGTGCAGACCCTCGAAATCGATGCCCGGGAGCTCGACCGCGCGTTTCACAGCTCGCATCGCGAGACCCTGGTTGAGCCCGAAGCCGAACTTGGAGTCCTCGGCGCCGGTCATGATGAAGTCGTGGGTGTCGGCCTCTACGCCCGGCGTGACGCGTATCAGGATCGGCTGGCGCATGCCGCGCTCCTCGGCGATTGCCGAGAGCCTCTCGAGTTCGTCGAAGTTGTCGACGACGACGCGGCTTACGCCAGCCTCGACGCAATCGACAAGCTCAGATGGCGTCTTGTTGTTGCCGTGCACCTGAACGCGCGACATCGGGAAGTTGGCGCGCTTGGCGTAGGCGAGCTCGCCACCGGAGGCGCAGAGCAGGCAGCAGCCCTCCTCCTCGACCAGCTTGATCATCGCAAGCGACAGGAACGCCTTGCCGGCGTAGACGACGTCGACGTCCTTCCAGTGGAACTGCGTCCACTTCACGTACTCGGAGAGCTGGTGGCGGATGGTGGCCTCGTCCATGACGTAGAGCGCAGTCCCCGCTTCACGAGCCAGCGCCACCATGTCGACGCCGCCGATCCACAGGTGGCCGTCCTTGACCTCGAACGTCATCGGCATGACCGGGGCCAGATCGGCGGCGGTCTTGTTGTCCGGCGTCGCGGGCGGACGCGGTGCGGACGGCTTTCCCATGGCGGTGCCCCTTCTCGGTATGTAACGCGGCGAGCCATCCTCGACGGCGCCGCGGCGACCTCCTACATGCGCTCCGGCGCGCTCACTCCCACAAGCGCGAGCACTGTCTCCAGCGCGCCGCGCGTCGCGTCCACCGCGTAAAGGCGTGCGGCCGTGAGCGCAGCATCGTCAGTGAGCACGTGGCACTGCGTGTAGAACTGGTGGAACGTCTGCGCGAGGTCCTCGGCGTAGCGCGTCAGGCGATACGGAGCCAGATCGCGCGCAGCTCCCTCGACGACCTCCGAGAACTCCGAGAGCTTGCGAGCCAGCGTCAGCTCGCTTGGGTCGGTGAGCAGCGACAGGTCCGCGTCGCCGGGCACGAACTCGGCGGCAAGCGAGGCGATGGTGGCGTGGCGCGCGGTCAGCTCGTCGCCGGCGGCCTTGCGCAGGATCGAGCAGATCCGCGCATGCGCGTACTGCACGTAGTAGACGGGGTTGTCGGCGGACTGCTGGCGCGCCAGCTCGATGTCGAAGTCGAGCGGCTGGTCGGTGGACCGTCGCAGGAAGAAGTAGCGTGCTGCGTCGGGGCCCACCTCGTCGAGCAGATCCTCGAAGGTGACCATCTCGCCCGTGCGCTTGCTCATGCGGACCGCTTCGCCGCCGCGGAACAGGTTCACGAGCTGGCCGATCACCACGTCGAGCTGGCCCGGATGCCCGAGTGCCGCCACAGCCGCCTGCATACGCGCGACGTAGCCATGGTGGTCGGCGCCCCAGATGTTGATGACGCGGTCGAAGCCGCGGTCGTACTTGTTCTTGTGATAGGCGATGTCTGCGGCGAAGTACGTGTACTCGCCGTCGGCCTTGATCAGCACGCGGTCCTTGTCGTCGCCGAACTCCGTCGAGCGGAACCAGACCGCGCCGTCGAGGTCGTAGATATGGCCGGCCGCGCGCATCGCCGTGATTGCGTCTTCGACGGCCGTGGTGCCGCTCGCGCCACGCACGTGCAGCGTGCGCTCCGAGAACCACACGTCGAAGTCCACGCCCATGCCATGGAGCACCAGCTTGAGGTGCTCGAGAACGGCCGCATACGCCGTCTCCTTGAAGTGCTCCTCGCGCTCCTCGGCAGGCTTGTCCGCCCACTCCGGGCCCTCGGTGGCCAGGATCTGCTCGGCGATCTCGCCGATGTAGGCGCCCTGGTACCAGTTGTCCTCGAACGCCGCCTCGTGTCCCGTGAGCTGCATGTAGCGGGCGGCGACGGACTTGCCGAAGATGTCCATCTGCACGCCGGCATCGTTGATGTAGAACTCGCGCTCCACGCTCCAGCCGGCGTGCGCGAGGATGCGCGCCATGCTGTCGCCGAGCGCCGCCCAGCGACCGTGACCGACGTGCATCGGCCCCACCGGGTTTGCCGAGACGAACTCGACCTGGACGCGCCTGCCCGCGCCGCTCTCGTTGCGGCCGAACTCCAGGCCGCGCTCGCGCGACTCGCGCAATACGCGCATCAGAGCGACGGCGGAGAGGCGGATGTTGATGAAGCCCGGTCCTGCGATCTCGACCCCTTCGACGTCGCCGCTCGCATCGAGGCGCGCCGCGACGATCTCGGCGACCTGGCGCGGGTTCATGCCGGCCTGCTTGGAGCATCGCAGCGCAACCGTGGTGGCCCAGTCGCCGTGGCTAGCATCGCGCGGTCGCTCCACGCCGGGATCTGGCGCCTCGGACAACGGCAGTTCGCCGGCTTGGATGGCGGCCGCGATGGCATCGGATACGAGCTGGGAGATCGCGTCTCTCACGGGTGACTACGCCTCTTCAAACGCAGGGGATGTGGGCTGAAAGGATACCCGATGCGGCGTGCTCACGAAAGCGAGCGCGAGCGCTTGGGCATACACTCTGTCGACCCGCTCGAGAGCCCAGCCGATGAGGAGCAACAACCATGGCCGAGTCCCCCACCGCCCCCAAGGACCGCTACGACGTCGTGACCATCGGCGCCGGCCCGGCGGGACTGACGGCCGGGATGTACGCGGCACGGCAGGGGCTGGTCACGGCGCTGGTGGCCGGAAGCATCGGCGGCCAAGCGATGTGGGCCAAGCACGTCGAGAACTTTATCGGGTGGCGGTTGATCAGCGGACCCGAGCTCATCGACGCGTTCCACGAGCACGTGCACCGCTTCGACGTCGACTGCTTCACCGGAAACCTGGTCAACGCGATCGTGCCCGACGGCGACGGCGGCTTCGATGTCTTCACGCGCGAGGGCCTCGTGCTTCACGCGGCCGCAGTCATCATCGCGACGGGCAGGGCCGCCACTCGGCTCGCAATACCGGGCGAAGACACGCTGGTCGGACATGGCGTCTCGTACTGCGCGACGTGCGACGCGGCGTTCTTCATCGGCAAGGCGGTCGCGGTCATCGGGCCGGGCGAGTCGGCGGCCGACGCCGCGCTCGAGCTCTCGACGCTGGGCGCCGGCCCGATTGCGCTCGTGAGCGAGCGGCCGGTGGTCGCCCCAGAAGCCGTGCTCGCCAAGCTCGCTGCCGACCCCGCGATCACGGTGCACGAGGGCGCCAAGCCGCTGCGCATCGAGGGCGACGGCCACGTCGAGCGGCTGGTAGTGGCGCGCGATGGCGCCGAGGAAACGCTCACGGTGTGCGGCGTCTTCATCGAGGTGGGCTCGATCAGGGCCGACGACTTTGCGATGGGACTTGTGGAGGTCAACGACAAGGGCGAGATCGTCGTCGATAAGTCGGGCGCGACGTCCACGCCTGGTATCTACGCGGCGGGGGACGTTACCGACGAGTTCGGCAAGCAGATCATCATCGCCAGCGGCCAGGGCGCCCGCGCTGCGATGGCGGCTAACCGGGACCTGAAGCGGCGCTAGGGAGTGACCCCGGCGCCCACTACTCCCTGCCCGGTAGTCGAATTCGGCGTCGGGTACTCCGTGGCCAGCAGCTGCTCGCCGGTCGTGGCGTCGATGACGACGGTCGTATCGCCGTGGCGGACCGGTGTAGGCGTAGTCACCTTCCCGGGCGCGTAGGCCCCGCCGTGCGCTTGCTGCGTCACCCCGGTCCACGTGACGATCCAAGCGGTGGTTGGCTTGGAAGTCTTGGGATTGTTGACCACCGCGGCAACGAATATCTTCGGCAGCAGCACGTAGATCGCCGAGACCAGCGTCCCGTCTGATGGATGGCCGATCTCGATCGCACGGTCGCGCGAGATGGCAGGCGAGCCGCTCGCCACGACGACGTCGCTCGCCCCCGGCACGCCCTTGATTCCATCCTGCGGCACCGAGTTCGCATCGAGCCCGGGCATCGTGGGCGCCGCTACTACGGCCCCAGTCCCGCCGTCCGAGCCAAGCACCACGAAATGCGACGCGTCGCTTGCCGCCGGGACCGAATGCGCGCATCCGGCTGCAGCCAAACCCACCGCCACCACCGCCGCAACCCCGATCCACCTGTTCACGATTCCGCGCATCGAGCTGTCCCCCGTCCCTGCCTCGCTGCTACTTCGCGACCGGCTCGTAGGCGATGGTATCGGCCACGGCCCCGCTGCTGGAGTCGACGAAGATCGTGACGCTGCCGACGTTGGAAGTCGCACTTCCGTCTGCGCCGGGAAGTTGTCCTCCGTGAAAGGTGACCATCCACGCATCGATCGGAGGATTCTTGCCGCCGCTGCGCGCGAACAACACGTGCACGGCCGCCGGGTCCCGACCGCCGAGTGGCTTGCGCGTGGCGGCAATCTCGAGCGCCTTGGCCTGGGTGACCGGTGTGGCGCCGTACGCCGAAGACACTTGAACGCCGAGGCTTGCGGGGATGCCCTCAGCGGTCGCCGGGTTGGGCGCCGCTGTCTGAGTTGACTGCTTGGATGTCGCCGTTGAAGACACACGCGTCGAGGCCCCAAGCACGCTCAGTTCCGAGGACGCTACCTGCGGGGGTCCAGTTGTCGATGCGGTCTTCGCCGAGCAACCCGCCAGCAGCATAACGACGACGACCAACACGGCGATCCAGACGCTCGTGCGCATGCCAGCTCCCCTCCTACTTGTGGTACGGCTCTCCCCTGTTGATACGAAACGCTCGGTAGATCTGTTCGAGCAGTACGACCCTGGCCATGTTGTGCGGCAGCGTCATCGCCCCGAACGACATCCGTTCGTCGGCACGCGCCAGCACGTCGGCCGATAGCCCCACCGAGCCTCCGACAACGAACGCTACGCTACTTCGCCCATCCAGCGCCAGCTCGGCGAGGTGAGAAGCGAACTGCTCGCTCGATCGCTGCTTGCCGCCGATCTCCAGCGTGATGACGTGCGCGCCCTCTGGGATCGCGCGCAAGATGTCGGCGCCTTCCTTGGCGAGCGCACGCGGTGCGTCTCGGCCTGAGTCGCGATCGTCGATCTCGGCCACTCGTACGGTTGCGTACGGACCGAGTCGCTTGAGGTACTCGTCGGCCGCCTCGCGCCAGTAGCGCTCCTTGAGGCGGCCGACCGCGACGACCGTCAGCCTCACTGGGCGGTCGCGTCCGAGCCCATCGTCACCTGTAGCGTGACATTCTGATTGTTGCGAACGACCTCGACTGGCACGGTCTGCCCGATCTTGACCGCGCGGATGCCGGCGAACACGTCGGCGACGCTGGTCACATCCAGGGCACCGATCTTGGTGATGATGTCGCCAGCCTTCATCCCGCCCTTGTCCGCTGGCGAGCTGGGCGACACGAAGCGCACGAGCGCACCGCTCTTGACGGCCAGGCCGTACTGCGCCGCCACGCTCTCGTCGACCGTCTGCGTCGAGACGCCCAAGTACGGGTGCGTCGCCTTGCCGGACGCGATGAGCTGCTTGGCGATGTCGATGGCAAAGTCGATTGGGATGGCGAAACCGATACCCGCCGACTGCGCCACGCCCACGCTGCCCGACGGCGAGGAGATCAGCGAGTTCAAGCCAACAATCTTGCCGTTCTCATCGACGAGCGCACCACCTGAGTTGCCCGGGTTGATGGCAGCGTCGGTCTGGATGAGGTTCGTGTACGTCGTGATGTCGTTGCTCGTCTGGCCCTGCGCCTGTTCGGAGCGCTGGAGTGCCGAGACGATGCCGCTGGTCACGGTTTTCTCAAGCCCGAATGGGCTGCCGACGGCCATAACCCACTGCCCGACCTGCAGGTCTTTGGATGACCCGATCTCAATGGCCGGGTATCCCGTACCGTCGACTTTGATGACGGCGATGTCTGTGGTCTTGTCGACGCCCACGACCTTGGCGACCTTGCTCTCCACGCCCACCGTGACCATGATCCGATCGGCACCGTCGATCACGTGGTTGTTGGTCAGGATATAGCCGTCCTGCCGGATGATGACGCCCGATCCGCTTGCAACGTCCTGGTAGGACTTGGTGCCGCTGAACGGGTCTACCACAGCCTGCTGGATCGTAATGCTCACGACGGACGGAACGGCCTTCTTGGCGACGGCCGTGGCGACGTCGACATTCGAGTTCTTCGCGTTGATCGAGATCTTCGCCGCCGAGATGTTGGGGCTCGGCGAGGTGACGGTAGCGGTCCTGGTGCCAAGCGGCAGGAGCCCAAACGCCCACACGAGGGCGGCCGCAACCAGCAGCCCTCCCACGAGCGCGCCGAGCGTCGCCGAGGTCACTACCGCCGCGCTCGACCAGCGCTTGTCTTGAGCTGGCTCCTCGCACGGTTCCTCGCTCTCGCCCGTGTAGTCGCACACGGGCAGCGGCTCGTCGTACGCGCGAGAGGGCGGCGTCCACTCCGGAGCTGGAGGCGCCGATGCTGTTGGTGGCACTGGTGGCTGCCACGCCGGCGGCGCAGCGGCTGCGGGCGTCTCCCACGGAGCATTCGGCGCGGCCACGGGCTGTTGCGGGGCGGGCGGCGCTGCGGGTGCAGCCGGCATCGGCGGCACCGCAGGGGTGGGCGGCTCGGTCGGGACGACGGGTGTCGGCTGCGTCGGCGGATACCCGGGAGCAGGCGGCTGCGGCGTCGCGGGAGGGACGCCCGGAAGCGGCTGCGGCGCGGACGGAAACTCCTCGGCGCTGGGTTCTTGGCCGGACGGGTTTGGATTCATGGAATCGGTGCTCATGGCTCACCTCGGACGACGACGGTGCCGGTGTAGACATCCGGTTACAAGCAAGCGTACTACCGGCGTGTATGCATGGCAGGTGCTTCCACAGAAAGCACACGCCGGCGACGCAGCTCCTGCACGGCCTCTAGAGCGAGCCGCGCCTGCGCGTGAGAGCGCCGCAGAGTCGCAGTCTAGTGAAGGAAAGCGCCGATCGACCCGTAGACCGAACCGGCGGCCAGCCCAGCAACCAACGTTATCGCCACGCACATGGCGAACGCGAACGCCGCAACGAAGCTCGGCTTTTGGCCGCGAGCGGACGAGGGTGCCTCGGCGAAGAACATCGCGCGGACGATGCGCATGTAGTAGCCGGCCGAGACCACGCTCATCACAACGGCGATCACGACGAGGGTGATGAGGCCGGCTCGCTGACCGGCAAGCAACAGGTTGAGCTTTCCGAAGAAGCCGATCATCGGCGGCACGCCCACGAGCGAGAGCAGCAACAGTACGAGGCCCCAGGCGGTCGCCGGACGGCGTTGTGCCAGCCCGTTGAAGTCGCTGAGCTGAGGGCCTTCCTCGGCGGCGATAAGCATAATCGCCATCGACGGGAAGGCGTAGGCCATCGAGTACGCGACGGCTGCCACGAAGCCTAGCCGCGACAGTGCGGCGACGCCGATCAGCAGGTAGCCGCTGTGAGCAACGCCCGAGTACGCCATCAGGCGCCTCATGTCGGTCTGCGTGAGAGCGGCAAGGTTGCCGAGCAGCATCGAGACTCCCGCAACGACTGCGAGCACGATTCCGGTCGTAGCGGCGCTGGCCGACACGGCGGACACGAAGCGCACCATGGCGACGGCTCCGGCGACCTTTGGGACAGTCGAGACGAAGGCCACGGTCCATGGCGACGAGCCGGCGTAGGCGTCGGGCGCCCAGTAGTGGAACGGCGCGGCCGTGAGCTTGGCGAACATGCCCACCAGCGCCAGCATCACCGCGACCACGCCGAGAGCTCCGGCGCGCGTCAGGTCGATCGAGTCGTAGCGGGTCGAGCCCGACAGGCCGTAGACGAACGAGAAGCCGTAGAGCATGACCAGCGTCGTCAGGATCGACATCAGGAAGTACTTGATCGCGGCCTCGAGGCTCTTGGTGTCGCCTCGGCGATAGCCGATCAGCACGTACGCCGGAATCGTGGCGAGTTCGACGCTGACGAGCAGCGTGATCAACTCGCGGGCCTCGGCCATGAGCATGCAGCCGACAAGCGAGAACATCGCAAGCGAGACGGCCTCGCGCACGCGACCTTCACCGCGCCCGGCAGTCCAGAGCATCCACGCGGCGCCTAGGAGCAGCACGACAACGCGCGCGAATCGCGCAGGCCCATCCAACACGATCAGGCCGCCGAAGGGCTGCGCGTTGGCTGTCGCCGGCAGCACCGCAACCAACGCGGCGGCCAGCGTGAGGATGGCACCCAACCACGCGGCGCCGCGATCGCCACCGGGCAGCAGCTCGGCGAAGAGCGCCAGCAGCGCGCCGACTACCAGCAGGAACTCCGGGATGAGGATGGAGTAGCCGGCCACCTAGGCCCCCAGCGTCTTTGCCAGCAGCCGCGCGAACGGATCGGCGTAGCGAAGCAGAAGGTCCCAGTCCAGCCCGATGGCGACGATCATCACTACGAGCGGAGCCACAACCAAGACCTCGCGAAGCGAGGCGTCCGGGCAGTCGGCGATGATGTAGGACGGTTGGCCCAGCACCACGCGCTGCATCATCCACAGCATGTACGCCGCGCCGAGCAATACGCCCATCGAGGCCGCGAAGACGATCCAGTGCGCAAGGTCAGGCGACTGCCACGCACCTAGCAGCGACATGAACTCGCCGATAAACCCGGATAGCCCTGGCAGCCCCATCGAGGCGATCGATGCGAAGGCGAGCAGTCCGGCGATCATGGGCATCTGCCCGGCGAGACCGGAGAGCTGCGAGATCTCGCGCGTGTGGGCGCGGTCGTAGACCTGCCCCACCATCAGGAACAGCATGCCGGCAATCAAGCCGTGACTGAAGCTGACCGCCATCGCACCGCCGATACCGATTGCCGTGCCCGAGGCGATGCCCAGCATGGCAAAGCCCATGTGCGACACCGACGAGTAAGCGACCAGCTTCTTGATGTCGGTCTGCGCGAACGCGACGGCAGCGCCGTAGACGATCGAGATCATCGCGAGAACGGCCAGGAACCACTGCCACTGATGAAACGCGTTAGGCAGCATGGGCAGCGAGACGCGAAGGAACCCGTAGACGCCCATCTTCAGCAGGACGCCGGCGAGCAGCGCGGACGCGGCGGTTGGTGCCTCGACGTGCGCGTCGGGCAGCCACGTGTGCAGCGGCCAGATCGGCACCTTGACGGCGAAGCCGAGGAAGAACAGCAGGAAGAGCCACCACTGTAGGCCTGCCGGCAGGAGCGTGGACCAGCGAGTCGTCAGGACGACCATGTCGAACGTGCCAGTGTTGAGGAACAGGGTGACGATGCCCACGAGCATGAACACCGAGCCGAACAGCGTGTAGAGGAAGAACTTCATCGCCGCGTACTCTCGGCGCGGACCGCCCCACTGCGCGATGAGGAAGTACATCGGAACCAGAACGAGCTCCCAGAACACGTAGAACAGCACGAAGTCCATCGCGAGGAAGACGCCGTTCATGCCCACCTGGAGCAGCAACATCATCGAGAAGTAGAACGCCGGCTTCTTGTCGATCTTCCACGACGCGATCACGGCCAGAAACGTCAGCAGCGCCGAGAGAAACAGCAGCGGCAGCGACAGACCGTCGACTGACATCGAGTAGTTGATCTGCGCGGACGGCACCCACGCGAAGCTCTCGGCGAACTGCCGACCGCCACCTGGCACGAAGTGCAGGGCCAGCCAGACCACCAGCGCAAGGTCGACCGCCGAGAACGCCGCGGCGACCCAACGGGGCCACTGCAGGTTGTTCTTGGGCAGCAGTGCGCAGACAGCGGCGCCGACCAATGGCAGAAACACAATGAGGGTCAGCACTACTTAGGCCCCTTTCACAACGACGTAGATCATCAGGTACAACATGAACAGCACGACTGCCGAGAGCACCAAGCGCTGGTAGCCCTGGAGTTTGCCGGTCTGGAACGATCGCAAGAGCGATCCGGTCTGCTTGGCCAGCGTGGCCAGGCCGTTGACCGCACCGTCGATGACAACGCGGTCAAACGCAGCGGCGGCGTCGGCGAACCAGATCCAGCCCGTCGCTACGCCGTTGACGACACCATCGATGCCGGAGCGGTCGACCACCGCAAGCACGCCGGCAAGCGCCATGTACGGGCCGATGAAGACTCGGTCGTAGACGAGATCGAAGTAGAGCTTCTGCTGCAGGGCGCCGTAGACCGGTCCCAGGAAGGCCTTGTACGCCTGCGTGTTGACCACCACGGAGCGACGGCCATAGAACCACCAGCCGATACCGATGCCCGTGGCGGCCACGGCGGTGGACGCGAGCACCAGCGGGATCGCGGGCCACTCCCCGCGCTCGCCCAAGAACTTGGCGAACGCGAGCGAGCCAGCTCCGAGGAAGGTCGTGATCGTCGCGAGTGCGACCATCGGGATGAGCATGAGGGGCGAGCCCTCGTGCAGGTGTTCGGTCTGCTCGGGACCCTCGAAGACACGGAAGTACATGCGCGTCATGTAGAACGCCGTCAGGCCCGATGCGAGGAAAACGACCGCGACGGCCCAGTACTGGTGTGCCGCGAGCAGCGAGCTGATGATCTCGTCCTTGCTGAAGAATCCCGAGAACGGCACCACACCGGCCAGCGCCAGCGAGCCGATCAGCACCGTCGCCCACGTGATGGGCATGTGCTTGCGCAGCCCGCCCATCTCGCGCATGTCCTGCGTGTGCGCCGAGTGGATGATCACGCCAGCGCCTAAGAAGAGCAGCGACTTGAAGAACGCGTGGGTCACGAGGTGGAACATCGCGCCCATGACGCTGCCCGCACCCAGGGCCATGAACATCAGCCCGAGCTGCGAGATCGTGGAGTACGCGAGCACTTTCTTCACGTCGTGCTGCACGCTGGCGAGCAGGCCGCCAACAAGCGCGGTGATCGCGCCGATAATGAGCGTCGCCATGAGCACCGCAGGCGCGGCCTTGAAGATGTCGATCGTGCGGGCCACGAGGTAGACGCCGGCGGCTACCATGGTCGCCGCATGGATGAGCGCCGAGGCGGGCGTCGGGCCTGCCATGGCGTCGGGCAGCCACACGTGCAGCGGCACCTGGGCCGACTTGCCCATCGCCGCGAGGAGCAGACCACACGCGACTGCGGTCGCGACACCCGGCGCCCAAGAGTGGACGCTACCCAGCACGAGGGTGATATCCCACGTGTGCTGCGGCTGCGCGTAGATCACCGCAAGCGCGAAGAGGAAGCCCAAGTCACCGACGCGCGTGGTAAGGAACGCCTTTTGCGAGGCCTTTCTCGGCGCCTCGAGCTCGTACCAGAAGCCGATGAGGAGGTAGGAGCACAGCCCCATCATCTCCCACATCGCGAAGACGAGCAGCAGGTTGTCGGCGAGTACGAGCGTGAGCATCGCCGAGGTGAACAGCGACAGGACGGCAAAGTACCAGCCCTCGCGCTCGTCCTTGCTCATGTACGCGAGCGAGTACACCTGGACGCATGTGCCCACGAAAGAGATGACGACCAGCATGACCGCAGTGATCGCGTCCATCTGGACCGAGAGCGAGATGGGATGTCCCGCGATCACGCCCAGCATCCAGGGGTGGTCCCAGCGCACAGAGGTAAGCGCGTCGCCCCCAGGCCAGACGCGGCCAAACGCCAGGAACGAGAGCGCCAGAGAGCCGAACATCGCGCCGACAGGAAGCCAGAGCGTGCGGTTACGCCACGTCCGGGGCAGGAAAATCAGCCCCACGAAGGCGATGGCGGGAAGCAGAGGTATGGCGACAAGCCAGTTCATCCGCTATCCCTTCAGTTCCGACAGGTCGCTGACTTCGCTGTGGTTCGAACGCTTGAAGACGGCCAAGACAAGCGCGAGTCCCAGACCGATCTCGGCCGCCGAATCGACCATGCTGAAGACGGCGAAGAACCAGCCGTCCATCGTACGCGGGGTGACGAATCGCGACATCGCCACGAGGTTGATGTTGACGGCGATCGCCATGAGTTCAAGCGACATCAGAATCTGGACGGTGGCCTTCTTGGACACGGCGCCATACAGGCCGAGGGCGAACAGCATCGCGGCGAGCAGAAGGAAGGCTTGTACTCCAACACGCATCTACCTGTCCTCCTCCCTCGTCCACCATACGGCGCCCACAAGCGCTGCCGTGAGCATCAGCGAGGCGATCTCAAACGGAAGCGACCAGCCCCGAGCCGAGAACATCGTCTTGCCGAACGCGAGAAGGTCGGGGGCTACCACGGGGAACTTCGTCGCCGCCGGCGCATGGAAACCGCGCAGTACAAAGAACATCCCGACGCAGAACGCGAGGCCCAGTGCCAGCGCGATCGGAGAGAAGTCGCGCGAACGCACCGAATCTTCCAGCCGCCGCAGCGTGATCATGATCGAGAAGATCATCAGGATCGCGACGGCGACGGCGTAGACCAGCAGCTGGACGAGGGCCACGTACTCGGCGTCGAGCAGCACGAAGATACCGGAGGCGGCCACCGAGACCCCAAGCAGCCAGAATGCCGAGTGAACGATGTTCTTGGTGAACAACATCCCAATCGCCCCGCCGAGAAGCGCGGCGGCGAGCAGGATGAATGTGACTCCGGACACGGAGTCAGTCATCAGAGCCTCCTTGTGCAGGCGTTTCGGGCTTCTGGTCAGGCTCGGCGGGTGCAGCGGTTGTTGCTTCGGCCGTGGCATCGGCTGCCGGCTCGGCGGCCGCCGCGGCCGCAGGATTGGGCGCGGGTTCCTTGCGCTTGGGACCCACAGCTGCGACGTCGACCAGCAGATCTTCGACGAGGGTCTCGGGGGCGATGCGTGCAAGCTCGTACTCGTGGCTCATCTCGATCGCGTCGAACGGGCATGCCTCGACGCACAGACCGCACATCATGCACGCGCCAATCTCGTAGCGCCACCGGTCGATGTGCTTCTTGCGCTCCTCGCCCGTCGTCACGTCGATTTGGATGATGAAGTCCGGGCAAGCTCGCTCGCACGCGAGACAGGCGGTGCACTTGTGCTCGCCGTTCTCGTCGTACTTCATGCGCACGGCCCACCTCGACCGCTCGGGTAGCTCGACCTTCTCGTGCGGGTACTGCACGGTAATGGGCGGCCGAAAGAAGTTGCGGAAGGAGATCCGCATGCTGCGAAGCAGGCCGTATCCGTAGATGCGCTTCATCGGGCACCCACCAGGGTCTGGCCGACCTTGATGATGAGCGCCGTGATCATGACCCAGGCAAGCGACGCCGGGAGCAGCGCCTTCCATCCAAGGGCCAGCAGCTGGTCGACGCGAACGCGCGGCATCGTTCCGCGAATGGTCATGAGGAAGAAGATCCCGATGTAGGTCTTGATCAGGAAGACGATCGGAGCGATCGGCTGAATCAGATCGCCCGAGACCCACGGAATCTGCCAGCCACCGAAGAACAGCGTCACCATCAACGCCGAGAAGATGAAGTTGTTGCTGAACTCCGAGAGGAACAGCAGTCCGAACTTCATGCCCGAGTACTCGGTGGCAAAACCCGCGACGAGCTCCGACTCAGCCTCGGCCAGATCAAACGGCGTCTGGCCACTCTCGATGAGGCCGGCAATGAAGAACAGGACGAACGCCGGCACGTTGAGCACGAACCAGCGAGGGATGACGTAGAGGATCGTGCCGGACTGGGCCCGCACGATGTCGCCGAGGCTCAGCGAGCCCGCCATCATTACCACCGGAAGCGCCGCAAGCAGCATGGGCACCTCGTAGGTGACCTGCGAGCCCACGACGCGCATCGCGCCGACGAGCGACCACTTGTTGTTCGACGCCCACCCAGCGGCCAAGATGCCGAGCGGCGTGAGCGCCATGACGGCAAAGACGAAGAGCAGCCCTAGCGGCAGGTCGGCGATGACCCAGGTGCGCGAGAACGGCAGCACGATGTAGGCCATCAGCGAGGGCACGAAGACCAGCGCCGGGGCTAGGAAGAACAGCGCACGATCCACGGCCTTGGGCGTCGGGTCTTCCTTGGTGAGAAGCTTCAGAACGTCGAAGACGGTCTGGAACATGCCCCACGGCCCGTTGTCCATCGGCCCGAGGCGAACGTGCAGACGCGCGAGCACCTTGCGAAGCATGTAGATCATGACCACGCCGTTGACGAGCATGAGGCTCAGGGCGGCGAGGAAGCGAAGCGCGGCGGAGGCCCACGGGTTCATCGGTCCACCTCGCCCAGGATCAGGTCCATGCTGCCCATGAGCACGACCGCATCGGCGATGAGTGTGTTGTGGAGCATGGCCTCGCCGGCCTGCAGCGCAAAGAGCGCCGGCGGGCGGTAGCGCATCCGGTACGGTGCGTCCGAGCCGTCCGAGACCAGATGGATACCGAGTTCGCCGCGAGGCGACTCGACAGCCGCGTACGCCTCGCCTGCGGGCGGGCGAAGCACCTTGGCGACCTTGGCCGTATGCTCGCCTTCGGGCAGGCCGTCGAGGCACTGGCGGATCATGCGAGCCGACTGGCGCATCTCCTCGAGCCTCACGGCGCAGCGCGAGTAAACGTCGCCGGCCTCGGCCACGGGAATGTCGAAGTCGAGCTCAGAGTAGGCGGCGTAGGGCCTGTCTCGGCGGATGTCCCACGACACGCCACTTCCGCGCAGGTTGGCGCCGGTCAGCGCAAAGGCAAGCGCCGCCTCTCGGCTGAGCACGCCCACACCCTGCGTCCTGGCCTGGAAGATCTCGTTGCCCATCAGGAGCTCGGCGTTCTCCTCGATGTGGGTGGCAAAATCGTCGAGGAACTTGCGGATCTTGGCCTCGGCCGTAGGGGTGATGTCGCGAAGGACGCCGCCAGGGCGAACGTAGTTAAACATCATGCGAGCGCCGGTCAGGTCCTCGAGGATGTCGAGGAGTACCTCGCGGTCTCTAAATACGTAGAGGAAGGCGCCCATCGCTCCGGTATCGAGCCCCATCGGGCCGTACCAGCAGATATGACTCGAGATGCGGTTTAGCTCGCCCAGCAGACTGCGCAGGTACTGAGCGCGCCTGGGGACTTCGACGTCCATGAGCTTCTCGGTGGCGAGCGCGAACGCCAGCTCGTTGTGGATGCCAGAGACGTAGTCACCGCGGTCCATCAGCGTGCCCACCGCCGAGTAACGACGCGACTCGGCAAGCTTCTCGATGCCGCGATGCAGGTAGCCGATCGACGCCTCGCCAGCTCGAATCGTCTCGCCATCGAGTTCGAGGATGAGTCGCAGGACGCCGTGAGTCGACGGGTGCTGCGGGCCCATGTTGAGCAGCAGGTGGTCGGCGCGGGTCGCGTCTACGCTTACGGGAACGCGGCTCAGCCCGGCCGGCAGCGTGGCCGGAATCTCGAAAGCGGGCGGCTCGGCGTCCTCGCCGAGCGGGACGATGTCACCGGTGGTCACGGTCAGGTACGCCGGATCCAGCAGCTGCGCGGCACGATTGCGGACCTCGGAGGCCTCACGCACGGCCACCGCCTTGCGCAGGTATGGAGCGCAGCCGTCGGTAGTGAGCAGGCGACGCGGATTCGGGTGGCCTTCCAGCGCCAGACCGAACAGCTCTGCAAGTTCGCGCTCCGGCATCAGGGCCGCCGGGAAGATGTCCCAGACGCTGCGCAGCGGTGCGTCGTAGTCGTGAGCGGCCTTGAGCGTGACCTCCTCATCGCGAGCGAAGGACCTCATGCGGTAGACGACGTCGATGCCCTCGCCCGTATCGATGCCGAACACGTCGACAAGGAAGTCAAACGCGAGGTCAGAGTCGCGTAGAGCCACGACAGCAGCACGCGAGTCGCTCGCGGCGACGCGACAGACCGCGCCGACGTTTGCGACGTCTTCGATGGTCGGCTCTATGCCGGAGCGCGAAAGCGCGCTCCTAATGACCGTCGTGTCGGGCTGCTGCAAGGCGCTCCTCCGTACGCGCTTTGATCTTGTCCATGAGCGTGATGAAGCCGTACTGGACCGACTCTGGCCGAGGCGGACAGCCGGGGATGTAGACGTCGACCGGGACGACCTTGTCCACGCCCATCACGACGTTGGGGTACTCGCGGAAGGGGCCGCCCGTGCAGGCGCACGCGCCCATCGCCACGACCCACTTGGGCTCGGGCATCTCGTCGTAGAGACGCTTGACGGTGGGAGCCATCTTCCAGTTCACCGTGCCGGCGACGATCATCACGTCGGCCTGGCGCGGGCTAGCGCGAAAGAAGACGCCCATGCGGTCGAAGTCGAACTTGGGGCCCGAGGCGTGCATGAGGCCCTCGATAGCGCAGCAGGCGATGCCGAAGGCCATGTACCACAGGCTTTTGCGCCGTGCGACGTCGAACAGCTGCTCGCTGCGGATGAAGAGCATGGAGTTCTCGCCCGTGAAGCGCTCTAGTGCCACTTGAGCGCACCTTCCTTCCAGGCGTAGGCCAATCCGCAGGCGAGGATCGTCACGAAGATGACCATCTCGCCGAAGACGAACCACCCGGAAGCCGGTTGAGAGAACGTCAGCGCCCACGGATACAGAAAGACGGTCTCGATATCGAAGATCACGAAGAGCAGCGCGTAGACGTAGTAGCCCGCGTGGAACTGCACCCAGGGCGGCCCCATCGGCTCGACGCCGCACTCGTAGGTCTCGGACTTCTCGGCGGAGGGTTTCTTGGGGCTGAGCAGCCACGAAGCGGACAGCGTTGCGACCACGAAAAAGGCGCCGAGGACGATGAACGCTGCGATAGTAAGACGCTCGATGGGCACGCTTCCCCGACCCTCCTATCCCGGTGCGCGGCATGCGCGCAACTTGCTTGCAGAACCGTCCCGGAATCGGTGCTCAAAGCCCGTCCAACGGTTGTCGGACTGTACCATATGGCCACTCACGCGCCGCCACCCGAACGGACGATTCTTTCGGTGAGCGGGTGCTCAGCGGCGGTGGGCGGTCAGGAATGCATAGAAGCACTCCCAGACGAGTGTATCTCGATAGGCGCTAGCGCGCTTCTAGCTAGCGCGCGATGGCCCGAACGATGCTCTCGGCGCTTGATGAGACCACGCTGATGAGCGTCTGCGGCAGCACGCCGATCAGCACGATCAGCACACACAGCGGGCCCATCGAAAGGCCTTCGCTCCAGCGGATGTCGGGCATGGTGGCACGCTCGGGGTTCAGTGGACCGAAGGCGACGCGCCGAAGCATCCACAGCAGGTAGCCGACGGTGATGATGACCGCGAACGCGGCGATCACCGCGTAGGTCGGGTAGACGCCCAGCGCCCCGACGATGACGAGGAACTCGCCGACGAAGCCGCTCATGCCCGGCAGCCCCAGAGAAGCGAACGAGGCGAACACCAGCAGGCCCGCCAGGATCGGCGTGACCTTGGCCACGCCACCGAACGCCGAGATCTCGCGGGTGTGTGCGCGCTCGTAGAACGCGCCCACGAGGAAGAACAGCAGGCCGGCGATCAGGCCGTGCGAGAACATCTGCACCTGCGCACCGATGATTCCCGCCGCCGTACCTGTCGAGATGCCCAGCATGACGTAGCCCATGTGCGAGATTGACGAGTACGCCACGAGCTTCTTCAGGTCGGTCTGCATGAGCGCCACCGCCGCGCCGTAGACGATCGAGATCACAGCCAGCACGCCGAGCAGAGGCAGAAGTGCCTTGAAGCCGAGCGGCAGAAGTGTGGGCCCGAGCCGCAGGAAGCCGTACGAGCCCATCTTGAGCAGCACGCCGGCGAGCAGCACCGAGACTGCTGTGGGCGCCTGCACGTGCGCGTCGGGCAGCCACGTGTGCAGCGGGAAGATCGGCACCTTTACCGCGAGCCCGATTGCTATGGCGATGAAGATCGGGATCTGTACGCTCGCCGGAAGCTTAGCCGCGAGCGCGCCAACTTCGAGCATGTCGAAGGTCTTGGCGCCCGTCGCCATGTACAGGGCGATGATCCCGCCCAGCATCGAGAGGCTTCCGGCCAGGGTGTAAACGAAGAACTTGACCGCAGCGTAGGCGCGGTTGTCGCCGCCCCAGATGCTGATCAGGAAGTACATCGGGATGAGCACGACTTCCCAGAAGAGGTAGAACAGCATCAGGTCGAGTGAGACGAACACGCCGATCAGCCCGGCCTCGAGCATCAGCACGAGCGTGAAGTACTGCGCGGTACGGTCGCTGATGTTGCGAGACGCGATGACCGCCAGCAAGGAGAGCAGCGCCGTGAGGAAGACCATCGGCAGCGCCAGACCGTCGACACCCAGGTGGAATGCGGTCCCGAGCTCGGGAATCCACGTCAGCTTCAGCGCGAACTGCATCCCGCCCTTGGCGCGGTCGTAGACCGCCCACAGCCAGCTGGCGGCTAGCAGGTTCGCTCCGGCCAGCACGAGCGCAAGCGGCCTCGCCAGATGATGCTGGGCACGTGGGAGGAGCGAGATGGCGATGCCGCCCACGAGCGGTACCACGATCATCGCTGCGAGAAGGTACTGCAAGCCTCCCACCCCCTAACGTCCGAAGAGGGCTGCCGCGGCGTGTGTCGCTGCAACCATCGCTGTGTCGGGCATGATTCCGAGCGCAAGAACGCCGGCCAGGCAGACGGCGAGCGCGGTCGCTGCATGACGATCGATTCGCAACGGCTCTGCGGGGCCTTCGCCCACGTACATGACGAGCACGACCTGCAGGTAGTAGTAGACCGAGATGACGCTGTTGATGACGCCAATGGCGACCACCCAGAACAGCCCGACCTGTGCCGCCGAGACGAACACGAAGAACTTCGCCATGAAGCCGGCCATGAGCGGCAGCCCGGCCAGCGACAGCAGCGCCGTCATGAGCGCCAGGGCCAGCAGCGGGTTTCGCTTGGAGAGCCCCGAGTAACTCTTGATCTGCTCACTGCCCGTCGCGTTTGCGACGATGATCACCACCGCGAACGCCGCGAGGTTGGCGCACGCGTAAGCCATCATGTAGAAGAGCAGCGACGAGATGCCTTGAGGGCTGAACGCGGCCACACCAACGAGCAGGTAGCCGGCTTGCGCGATGCCCGAGTAGGCCAGCATGCGCTTGATGTTGGTCTGCCGAATGGCGCCGAGGTTGCCCAGCGTCATCGACAGAGCGGCCATGACGCCGAAGATCAGGCGCCAGTCCAGCGGCACGCGCTCGGCGGCGGTGATCACGCGAAGCGCGAGTGCGAAGCCGGCGAACTTCGAGCCAACCGACATGAACGCCGTCACCGGTGTGGGAGCGCCCTCGTAGGCGTCTGGAACCCAGTAGTGGAACGGCGCGGCCGTGATCTTGAAGGCGAAGCCGGAGAGCAGCAGCACCAGCCCAAGCACGATCACCGGCTCGATGTGCTTCTGGGTAGCCAGCTTCACGCCAATCTCGGAAAGCGTGCTCGTGCCGAGCGAACCGTAGATCAGGCTCATCCCGTAGAGCAGCACCGCGGTCGAGACGAGCACGAGCAGGAGGTACTTCAGCGCAGCATCGCCGCTCCTCGGGTCGCGCTTCGCGTAGCCCACCAGCACGATCAGAGGCAAGCTCGTCAGCTGCAGCGACAGGAAGATCGTGAACAGCTCGGCGGCCGAGGCCAGAAGCATGCTGCCGAGGATGGTCCACGCGATGAGCGCGTAGAACTCGGCGGTCCATCGCGTGAACTTGGGCACCGCCTCGACCGACATCAGGATGACGATCACGCCGATGCCGATGAACAGCAGTTGGAAGAAGGCCGAGAGCTGGTCGATCTCGATGATGCCGTTAAACAGTGTCTTGGTCACGCCGACGATCGGCACGACGGAGACGGCTGCGGCGAGCAGACCAAAGATGGCCAGGTAGGCGGGCCACGTGCCCGTATGTCCGGTGGCCTCGTCGTGCGCGGGCCAGATCAGGTCGGCGACGAGCAGCCCCACTCCGGTCAGCGCAACGATGATCTCCGGCAGGAGGTAGTAGTAGGTGGAGACCGGTACCTGCACCATGGTCTACCCACCTACCAGTTTCGCCACGATCGGCGCGACGCCGGAGGTGACGGTCGAGTATAGGGAGGCCGGCAGGATACCGACGATGAGGATCGCCGCGGCCAGAATCGCCATCGGCAGGAATCGCAGAGGGGGTGCGTCGTGGATGGGCAGGACCACTTCCGACGGCTCGCCGAGCAGAATGCGGCTCAGGAGGCGCAGTACGTAGGTGGCGGTCGCGACCACACCGACAAACGCGATGGCGGCGATCCACGGCGACTGGGTGACCATGCCCACGTAGACGAGCAGCTCGGAGACGAAGCCAGCCGTCGACGGCAGGCCCATGCTCGAGGCGCCTGCAATGACGAAGCATGCGGCAACCAACGGCACCTTGCTCATCAGCCCGGTGATCTTGGCGATCTCGCGGGTGTGCGTCTGCTCGTACACGAAGCCGATAAGCGCGAAGAACAGCGCCGTCATCACACCGTGGGCAAACATCTGGAACGCCGCACCAGCTAAACCGAACCGGTCGCCCAGACCCAAACCTACGAGCACGTAGCCCATGTGGCTGACGCTCGAGTAGCCGATCACATACTTGAGGTCCGTCTGACTCATCGCACAAAACGCGCCGTATACGATGTTGATCAGCCCGATGCCGATGAGAAGCATTCGCCAGTCCGACCAGCCTGCAGGAAACATCGTCAGACCGAGGCGGATAAGCCCGTAGGCGCCGATCTTGAGCAGCACACCTGCGTGCAGCATCGAGACCGCAGTGGGAGCGGCAACGTGGCCATCCGGCGACCAGGTATGCAGCGGCCATATCGGGATGAGCGTGCCGAATCCAAGAAGCGCCAGCA
Organism: Coriobacteriia bacterium; assembly: GCA_031292615.1. NCBI lineage: Bacteria > Bacillati > Actinomycetota > Coriobacteriia > Coriobacteriia bacterium. The sequence continues at coordinate 31,440 of JARLGT010000008.1, forward strand.
GGAACACCCAGCGCTGGAACACTGCGCCGAACTTGTGCTGCGACCAGATGCGCATGTCGAACGTGTGCAGGCCAACGGCCCAGTACGTCAGCACCAGCACCACCACGAGCATCGCGCTTCCCGCGAACAGGAAGAGCGTCAGCTTCATCGCCGAGTACTCCTTGCGCGTGGAGCCCCAGATCGCGATGAGCAGGTACATCGGAAGGACGGCCATCTCGTAGAAGAAGAACAGCAAGAACGCGTCGACCGAGGCGAATACGCCCATGACGCCCGTGACTAGCAGCAGCAGCAGCGCGAAGTACTCGCGAGGCCGCTCCTTGACGTCCCAGGAGACCAGCGTGCCTGTGAACACGACCAGCGACGTGAGCAGCAGCATCGGCGCCGAGATCCCGTCGACACCCACGGTGTACGACACGCCGAGCGACGGGATCCATCGAACTGACTGCACGAGTTGGTAGCCGCCGGCCACGCGGTCGTACGTGGCGTAGACCCACGCCGAGCCCAGCAAGCTCACCGCCGAGACGACCAGGCCGATGATTCGAGGCACGCGCGGATTGCCGCCGAAGAGCGCGATCAAAAGCGCTCCGGTGGCCGGGGCGAGCACGATGATGGAGAGGATCGGCACCCCGCTCATCGGGCAAACACCAGTACCAGAACGATGATGGATGCGACGAGCAGAAGCAGATATGTCTGGACGTTGCCAGTTTGAATGCGCCGCACTTGTCCCCCGCCACCGACTACACCGGAACCCAGACCGTCCACCGCGCCGTCGACGACGCTGCGGTCAAACACCGCGAGAAATGCACTCAGCGCCATGCCCGCGCGCCCGAAACCGCGCACGATGCCGTCGACCACGGCCACGTCCGCCTTGCGCAACAAGTCGGCAAGCACCATCGCGGGAGCAACGATGACGCGCTCGTAGGCGTCGTCGATCCAGAACTGGTGAACGAGCACCGGCGAGATCCGCCGATTGCGCAGGTACCAGTCGGGCGACGCCCAACCGCGCTGGTACATCACCCAGGCGTACGTGATGCCGCCGACTGCTGCCGCAACCGCGATGGATGCAAGCACGATGTTGAACGGATCGGCATGCTCGCCGAGGAACCCGGCGAACGCATACAGCGGAGGCGCGCCGACGAGCCCGATAAACGCCGCGAGTGTTGCAAGCACCACGAGCGGCACGACCATCACGGCCGAAGACTCGTGCGCATGCGGGCTCTTGCTCGTGGCACCCGGCTCGGCGAAGAACGCGAGGAACGTGATGCGTCCCATATAGAACGCGGTGAGAACCGCGACCACGAGCCCGGAGACGAGCAGCACCATGTGCCCGTTGTCAAGCGCGTCGAGAAGGATCTCGTCCTTGCTCCAGAAACCGGCAAGCGGCGGAATCCCGGCAAGCGAGAGTGCGCCGATGACCCATGCCGCAGTGGTCCACGGCATCTTGCGCCACAGTCCGCCCATCTCGCGAGCGTCTTGCGTGTTGGTGCCATGGATGACGCTGCCCGCCGCGAGGAACAGCAGCGACTTGAAGAACGCATGCGTCATCAGGTGGAAGATCGCCGCGCCCCAGCTACCCACGCCAAGCGCGATCATCATGTAGCCGAGCTGGGAGATGGTGGAGTACGCGAGCACCTTCTTGATGTCGTCCATCGCGCATGCGATGAGCGCCGCCATTACGGCCGTGATCGCGCCGATGATGGCTACGACCTGCAGCGTGACGGGGTTCGCCTCGAACAGCGGGTAGGAGCGCGCCACGAGGTAGACGCCTGCTGCGACCATCGTCGCTGCGTGGATGAGTGCCGAGCCCGGCGTGGGGCCGGCCATCGCGTCGGGCAGCCAGACATGGAGCGGGAACTGCGCGCTCTTGCCCATCGCGCCCATGAACAGCAGCAAAGCGGCCGCGATGAGCGTCGGCCCAGCCCAGCGGCCAGAAGCGACTGCCTGGAAGACTGTTGCAAACGAGAAGCTGCCCACGGCCAGCCACATGACGGCCAGCCCGAGCCCGAAGCCCACGTCGCCGAGGCGGGTGACCATGAACGCCTTCATCGAAGCGGCCGAGGCGGTTGGCGTCTCGTACCAGAAGCCGATGAGCAGGAACGACGCCAGCCCCATGACCTCCCAGCACATGTACATGAGCAGCCAGCCGTCGGAGAGCACGACGCCGATCATGGCGGCCGTAAACAGCGAGATCGCGCCGAAGTACCAGCGGAAACGCTCCTCGGTGGCCATGTAGCCGATCGAGTAGATCTGCACCAGGACGCTGACCAGCGAGACGATCACGAGCATCAGCGACGAGAGCGGATCGACCAGGATACCCACGACGACGTTGAGGCCGAACGCGTGAATCCACGACACGTCGGCGTTGAACCGCGCCCCGTGCATCGTCGCCCACAGCATGGCGAGCGACGCAAGGAATACCAGCGACATCGTCGTGATCCCTGCAGCCGGCGCGACCATGCGCGGCAGCTTGCGACCGGTGGCGATCACCAGCGCGAACGCCAACAACGGGAGAACCGGCAGAATCCATGCGTATGCGAGCAGGTTCATCGGCTACCCCCTCAACCTTCGGATGCTACCGATGGCGCCGACGTCGCTCGTGCGGTTCAGCGAGATGATGATCGCCAGCGCAAGCCCGACCTCGGCAGCGGCGACGACCATCAGGAAGATCACGAAGTTCATGCCGACGGCCTGCTTGGGCGCGACGTACGCCGAGAAGGCCGCGAGGTTCAGGTTCACGGCGTTGAGAATGAGCTCGACGCAGATGACGACGCGCAGCGCGCTCTTCGACGTCAGCGCGCCAAAGAGCCCAATCGCGAACAGTGCCGCGCCGAGGAACAGGTAGTGGTTCAGCCCAATCACTTCGCCGCCCCCTCTTCGCCGGCGTGGTGACGGTAGGGCTCCTCGGGATCGGGCTCGGCAGCCGTCTCGTAGACGACGCCAACCATGTCGTCCTGACGCGCGATGACCACTGCGCCGATCAGTGCGATCGTCAGCGAGAGCCCGGCAATCTCGAACGGGAGTACGTAGCGCGAGAAGAGGATCGTGGCGATGGCGGCGGTGTCCAGCGCGTGCGGCGCCACGACGTCCCACTTGGCTTGCGCGACAACCAAGGCGATCGCGACGAAGAACACGACGCTGATGATCGCCGGGAACCAGCGACTGCGCAGCGGAGTGTTTTCGGCCTGCTCGACCTTTGGGCCGGAAAGCATAAGCGCGAACATCACCAGAATCGTGATCGCACCGCCGTAGACGAACAGCTGCATCGCGGCGAGGAACTCCATGCCCAGCAGTAGGTACAACCCGCCCATCGCAACCAGCGTCGCGAACAGAGACATCACGCCGTGAAGCAGCTTCTTCGCCGAGACAAGCCCAAGCGCGCCGGCGATTGCGACGACCGCATAGAAGTAGAACAGGATCGTCGTGGTCACTCGGCACCCCCATCCTTCGCGACGGGAATCGCGCCGAAGGTCTCGGTGACCTCGGCGAGTTGTTCGGGGGTGGACTCATCCATCGGTGAGGGCGCCGCGGGTTCGAGGGACGCGTCGAAGAGGACGAGGATCATGTCCTCGCGCTTGGTCGAGTTGTTCTCGTAGTCGCCGGTGTGATGCAGGCCGTCGGAGGTGCACTGCTCGACGCACAGGCCGCAGTACATGCAGCGGCCCAGGTCGATGCTGAACTTGGTGAGCACGCGGCCGGGGCCGTCGGCGCGCTTCTCGGACTCGATGACGATGGCCTCGTCCGGGCAGCTGCGTTCGCACAGCATGCTCGCCTTGCACTTCGCCGAGCCGGACTCGTCGCGCGTCATCCCGAACGACATCCGGGCCCGTTCGGGCAGCGTGCGCTTCTCGATCGGGTACTGCTCGGTGACAGAGGGCTTGACCATGCGGCCGAACACAGTGGCCAGCCCCTTTGCGATGCCGAGCATTACGACACCTCCGGCGCGTTGCGGCGAACCTTGGCGCCGGCACGCACGCCAATGCGCGAGATCAGCCAGAAGAAGCCGACAACCATGGCAACCTGCAGGATGACCAGCACCCAAGTGCCGGCGAGGATGCCCAGTGCGGTGAGAAACGCGTTGAGAATCGCGGCCGGAATGAGGACCTTCCAGCCGAACTCCATGAGCTGATCGACGCGGAGTCGCGGAAGCGCCCAGCGCATCCAGATGACAAGGAAAACGACGGCGTATGTCTTGACCAGCAGATAGAGGAATCCGAGCACGGCTGGCCCCGGACCGCCCCAACCGCCGAGAAAGAGCATCGCAGCGAAGAGCGACCAGGTGAACATGTTGGCGTACTCGGTGAGGAAGAACATCGCGAACTGCATGCCCGAGTACTCGGTCATGTAGCCACCGACCAGCTCGGACTCGGCCTCCGCGAGGTCGAAGGGCGTGCGGTTGAGCTCGGCGAGCATGCCGATGAAGAACAGAAGGAAGGCGAACGGCTGTGTGACGATGTTCCACAGGTGCGCCTGCGAATCCACGATCGTGGACAGCCGCATCGAGCCGGCCAACATGATGACGCCGAGAACCGACAGGATCATCGGCACCTCGTAACTGATCTGCTGGGCAACCGCTCGAAACGCGCCGAGCAGCGAGTACTTGTTCCGCGACGACCAGCCGGCGATCACCATCGAGACCGGGAACAGCGCCGCGATCGCGAACACCATGAAGATGCCGACGTCGAAGCTGTAGCCTGCGAAGTTAGCCACCCAAGGGGTAGCGCAGTAGACGAAGATCGCAGGGGTGTACGCCAACACCGGCGCGATCGCGAACAGGATCTTGTCGGCGTTGTCGGGAACGAACTTCTCTTTGCCGAGCATCTTCAGAGCGTCGGCGAAGGGCTGCATCAACCCGTGCCAGCCCGTGCGCATCGGCCCGAGGCGCGACTGCATGTGCCCGGCCCACTTGCGCTCACACCACATCACGACAACGGTGTTGACCAGCGCGAAGATGATCAGCACCACAATGCCCAGAAGGATTCTCAGCGCCATCATCGGTCGATCTCCCCCATGACAACATCGACCGAGCTCATGATCGCGATGATGTCGCCGATGCGCCCACCGGGAATCACGGCTGGCGTGACGTGGAGGTTGGAGAAGGCAGGCGACCGAATCTTCATGCGCCACGGCTGAGCGGTGCCGTCGCTTTCGAGGTACACACCCAACTCGCCGCGCGGGCTTTCCACGCGCTTGTACGCAGCGCCCGCCGGCGGCTTGACCGCGCGCGGCACTCCAGGCGTCACGAAGTCGCCCTCCGGCATGCCGTCCAGCGCCTGCAGTGCAAGGCGAGCCGACTCGCGCATCTCGAGGATGCGCACGGCGTACCGGTCGTAGGTGTCGCCCACATGTCCGAGCGGAACGTGTACGTCGAAGTCGCCGTATGCCGCGTAGGGCTCGTCTCGGCGAAGGTCGATGTTGACGCCCGAACCGCGCGCCATCGGGCCGGTGACCCCGAAGTCGACGATGAGTTCCGGCGACATGACGCCGATGCCTCGCGTGCGGTTGCGGAAAATCTCGTTGTTGGTGAGGAGTGCCTCGTACCCATCGATCGAGGCATCAACTGTCTTGAGGTACGCGCGAAGCCTGTTGGCCGCGCCAGCCGGCAGGTCGGACTTGACGCCGCCCGGCCGGAAGTAGTTGAACATCATCCGGCCGCCAGTGACCTCTTCGAAGAAGTCGAGAATTGCCTCGCGGTCTCTGAAGGAGAAGAGCATCGGCGTGAATGCACCCACGTCGATACCGCACGCCGCCATCCACGTGGTGTGACTGGTCAGTCGGCACAGCTCGCTCATCAACACGCGCAGGTACTGCGCCTTGGGTGTGACTTCGATTCCGGCGAGCTCCTCGACGCCAGTCAGCAGCGCGAGCTCGGTGAAGAAGCCGGAGACGTAGTCTGCGCGATCCACGAGTGCCGTCACTGCCCGATACGAGCGGGTCTCGGCGAGCTTCTCGATACAGCGATGCAGGTAGCCGTGCGTGACCTCGCCGGCGAGGACCTTCTCGCCCTCGAGCGCCAGCCACAGGTGCAACACGCCGTGCATGCTGGGGTGCTGCGGTCCCATGTTCAGGATCTCACGCTCGGAGTGCATCCCGGACCCGTCTTCGGCTCTGATCGCGTCGGCAACGAGCGGGTACGGCAGCGTGACGTTCAGGCTTGGGTCGCTTCGCTCCGGCGTGGGATCGGGACCGTTGTCGCCGTGACTCGAGAGCGCCCAGGCGAGGTCCTCGGCATCCACACCGCTGGCTTTCATTGCGAATCCCTTGCGCAAGGGATGCCCCGGGAAGTCGTCGCGCAGGACGATCGGTCGCAAGTTGGGGTGTCCCAGGAACACGATGCCGAACAGGTCGAAGACCTCGCGCTCCAGCGTAGCCGCACCGGACCACAGGCCGCAGATCGTGGGGATTCGCAGCTCGCCCTCGGGCAGGTCGACCGTGAGCATTGCGCGTGCCTGGTCGGTCCGGCGCGTCACGGCGTAAACCATCTTGACGCCGGGTGTCTCGATGGGAAGCTCGGCGGCAGTCAGCAGCGAGAGGTGTGTGAAGCCGCGGTCCTTCAGCTCGCCGAGCACACCGCGAAGCTCGCCCGGCGTTGTGCGCGCGATCTTGAGCGCCTCGGAGCCGAGGATACCGACGTCGGAGACGCCCGAGATCCCCTCGAAGACGGTTGCGGCGCCCGTGGTCGAGAGCGGCGTCACTCGGCCGCTCCTGCCGAGGGCTGCTTGTTCTCGGCCGCGAAGACCTCGGCGGCAGAGAGTTCGCCCGCTGCGTTGCGCTCCATGACCATGAGCAGCGCATTCATGAGCGCTTCGGGGCGAGGTGGGCAGCCTGGGACGTAGACGTCGACCGGGATGATCTGATCGACGCCTTGGACCACGTTGTAGCCGTCGGCGAACGGACCGCCGCTCACGGCACACGAGCCCATGGCGATGACGTACTTGGGAAGCGACATCTGCTCGTAGAGCAGTTTGACGCGCGGGGCAATCTTGATGTTGATGGTGCCGGCCACGATCATGCAGTCGGCTTGACGCGGAGAGTTGCGGAAGAAGATGCCGTAGCGCTCGGTGTCGTAGCGCGCGCTTCCTACCGTCATCATCTCTATGGCGCAGCAGGCAGTGCCGAACGTCAGCGGCCACATCGAGTGCCCGCGCGCCCAGTTCATGAGGAACTGCAGCGGCGCAACAAGAATCTTGCTCTCCTCATCGACCATCGAGGGTTCTACGACCAAGTCAGCACCCCCTTGCGCCACGCATACGCCAGTCCGAGTACCAGGATGCCGACGAAGACCGCCATCTCGACGAAGCCGTACATGCCGAGCTGGCGGAAGATGACGGCCCAGGGATACAGGAAGACGGTCTCGACGTCGAAGACGACAAAGATGATCGCGAAGATGTAGTAGGCCACGCGGAAGCGAATCCAAGGGTCGCCGATCGGCAACTCCCCGCATTCGTAGGAGCTCCCCTTCTCGGCCGAGTGACTGTGCGGCGCGAGTAGATTAGGGAGCGTCACCAAAATAAGCGCCAGCGCGGCGCCCACGAGCAGGAAACCCGTGAACACCAATGCGGCGACAGCCATTCCCTACCCCCTGCCCCGGTTGGTCTTGTCGCTTACCCTTGCCGTTGACTTGGGAAATACGACATCACCGGGGGGAATCCTGCGTCGGCGTGACAAACACCGAGGGCTTGCGGTGGCGTGTAGTCGCCGTAGGCGCCTGAAACGTGTCCGGACTCGACCCGTCCCAGCGGACAACGAGGCGCGCAACGAAACGGCGATCCACTGGGGAAACGCCGTTCGCTGTGCTCGCGGGATTACCAGTTCAGCGTGACGGAACCGTCTCCGGAGTTCGTTCCGGTGTAGTCCGGTGCACCGATGTGCGTCGCCGAGACCCAGCTGGATCCTCCGGTGCCGCCCTCGTAGTTGTTCGATCCGCCGGCGCCGCCGTCCCAGCCGCCGCCACCGCCACCGCAGTCATCTACGCCGTCTCCGCCGCGCTTGTTGCCGACACCGGCACCAGTGCTGACCCATCCGCCGTCACTGCCGTCGCCGTCCTCGCCGCCAGCTCCGCCGCCACCGGCCTCAAGCAGTGTCGCGCCGGCGCGCTGTATCGATGATGAGCCACCGCCACCTCCACCGCCCTCTAGCTGAGGGTCGTTATCGCTGTCGCCGGTGCCGCCGTTGGACCAACCGCCGTTGTTCGAGACCCTGACGTCGTCGCCCTGGCCTCCCACGTGAATCGTGTAGGTCAGGCCAGGCGTGACCGCGATTGTCGCTCGCACGCGGCCACCATTGCCCGCAACCCCGCTCCAGCCGGCCCCGCCAGCTCCACCCTTCGCGTCAACCGTGAGCTGCGTTACTCCGGCCGGGACCAGGAAGGTCTGATCGGCGCCGGTGAAGTTGAACGAAACGGAGTTACCAGAACCCGCGGGATTCACATCGAACGTCGCTGACTTCTGAGACTCGACGTTTCCGGCTCCGTCGACCGACCAGAACCGCAGCGTATGGGTGCCGAGCGCGCTGACGGTAAGCGAGGTGCCGGTACTCTGCGCACCGTTATCGATCGTGTAGCTGGTCGACGCCACACCCGAGCCGCCGACGTCGGTCGGGGTCAGGTGAATCGTTGCAGGCCCGCTGTAGGAGGCGGCAGCGTCGGACGTGGTCACTGGCGCGGTGAGGTCAGGCGTTGCCCAGGTCACCGTGGCTACGCCGTTGCCAGTGCGTACCCCGGCATCGAGCAAACCCGTGCCGACCGCGATGTAGCTTGTCCCGCCGTCAGCACCGGCCGCGTCGCCCTCGACACTACCTGCGCCGCCGTTCCAGCCGCCGCCACCGCCGCACGAGTTGGTCTCGCCAGCTTGGTTGCCGCCAGGAAGCGTGCCCTGTGCCCCACCGGGGCCTCCGTCGCAGTCCGGGTTGCTCGGAGGTGGTCCACCGTCACCGGCGCCGCCACCCGCCCCAGCCTCAGCGAGAATCTGAGAGGCCCTGATGATCGAAGTCGATCCGCCACCGGCAGCGCCGTGACCGCCCGTTCCGGAGCCGCCGTTGGGCCAGCCACCGATGACGTCACCACCGTTGCCGTCAGCGCCCTTTGCGCCAACCCGCAGCGACAGCACGTCGCCCGGCGTGACCGAGATCGTGGCGTGGACGTGACCGCCCAAGCCGCCGACACCCTCGTACGAGGGGAAGTCGCCGCCTGCCCCGCCGTACAGATCGACGGTGAGCGTCGTGACACCAGCCGGGACGACGAGGCTCTGTGCCGAGCCCGTAAACGCGAAGCTTGCGCCCCTCGCAACATCGAACGTCGCGGTTTGCGCGACCTCCTTGTTGCCGGCGTTGTCGACAGACCAGAACTTGAGAGTGTGCGTGCCGACAGCACCGACCGTGACCACGGTGCCTGTGGTCACGGCTCCAGCGTCGACCGTGTACGCCGTTCCCGCGACTCCGGATCCGCCAACGTTGTCGATGGCCGTCAGGTTTATCGTGGCCGTGCCCACGTAGGACGCCTGCGCGTCAGAGGTGGTCGTCGGGGCAGTCGTGTCGGCCGGCGGGCCCTGCAGCATGATCGTGTCGGTCAGCGTCAAGACATTGCTGGCGTTATCACGGTACTGGACGTTGACCGTCTTGGTGCCGTCCCCGGAGGGCAGAGTGATCGCCGAGCTGGCCGCGTACGAGACCCAGGAGCCGTAGGTGCCTGTGCCCGGGTCGATGCGCATCTGGGAGAGGCCTGACAGCGCATCGGTCACCGTGGAGTTCACGGAAGCCGAGAGGGTCGCCGTGATGGCTGCGCCGTTGTTGACCGACATGGTGCCGGTGGGTGCCGCCGTGTCGAGCACGATCGTGTCGGTCTTGGTCGTCGTGAAGTTGTTGGCGTCACGGTACTGGACGTTGATCGTCTTGGTGCCGTTGGCCGCCGACAGTGTGATCGCGTAGCTCGCGTTGTAGGCGATCCAGCCGCCGTATACGCCGGTGCCTGGGTCCACGTTCATCTGCGTGACGCTCGAGCCTGCGTCGGTCATCGTCGCGTTGATCGTCGCGGCGACGACGTTCGTGTACGCGGCGTCGGCGTTGACGACCATCGTGCCCGTCGGGCCGGTCGTGTCGAGTTTGATCGTGTCGGTCAGCGTGGCGACGTTACCCGCCCCGTCCCGGTACTGGACGTTGA
>JARLGT010000009.1 GCA_031292615.1 Coriobacteriia bacterium
CCTCGCGAAGAAGGGCGTAAGCCTTGGTGCCTTGCGGCTCTGGTGCGAGGAAGTACGGCGTGTCAAAGAACTCGACGGCGACGTCGTCCTCACACACCGCGCCGAGCACATCGATCGTGCGCGTCGCCTTGACGTTGGCTGCAGCGAAGTCGTCGTCGGTCACGGTCACCCAGCGCCCGTCGGGCAGCTGGTAGCCCTTCACGATTGCCTCCCACGGCACTTCTTCGCCAGTGTTCTCGTTGACCCGCTTGTTGTGAACCGCCGAGAAGTCGCGCGAGTCGAGCAGGTGGAACGAGAGTTCCTCGGCAGATACCGCCGAGAACAGGCCGACCGGAATCGTGACCAGGCCAAACGAGATGGTGCCTTTCCAGATAGCTCGCGCCATGGGGAACTCCTGCATCCTTCAGTGAGGGCCGGCAGGGCGCGAAGAGCGCCATGAGGGAGTGTTCCCCGTTCCAGCGTAGCGAGGCGTCACGCGCGTTACTCGTCGGGGTCGACACCGGGATCGACGTTGTCGTGCTCGGCGGCAGCGCCTTCGGCGGCCTGTGGCGAGCCGCTCGTCTCCGGCTTGTCCGAGGGGCGGAGCACGCGGGTGAGCGTGCCGAGCGTGCGGCGCGGCATCGAGGCGACACGGGGCGTGAGGTCGACGGGTATGGGCGAACTCCAGCCGAGGCGCTCGGAGAGCACGCGCAGCGCCATGACCACGATCACGACGATGACCATCGCCACCGGCTTGACGAAGTTCAGCCACCCGACCAGCCCCACGTAGACCGTCGCGCCGGTGACCGAGGCGACCGCGTAGAAGCCGCCGGGCCGCAGAACCGCTGGCACCTCGCCGCTGAGTACGTCGCGCAACATTCCTCCGCCGACCGAGGTGATCGTGCCGACTAAAATCGCCGGGATGAATGTCAGGCCGGCGAGCAGCGCCTTGTCCGAGCCGGTTACGCAGAAGAGTCCGAGTGCGAGAGCGTCGAAGAGGAAGAGCGCCGGGCGGACTTTGGTGGCGGCCCCCGCGAAGAAGAACACGACCGCTGCGGCGAGCAGAGCCGCGATGAGCAGACGGGGGTACTGCAGCGCGTAGATGCCGTACTTCTGGAGCAGCACGTCACGGATGATGCCGCCGCCCAGTCCCGCGACAATGGCCAGCGTGGTGATGCCCACCACGTCGAACTTGCGCTCCACCCCCACGAGCGCGCCGGCCAGAGCGCCCGAGAACGTTGCGCTTACCTCAAGGGCGACGGGGATGGTGATGGTGCTCGCGGTTATCGGCATGGTGGTGGTGACCGAGGACGGCAGTACCGAGGCCACCGCGTGGGGGACGCTGGACTCCACGATGCCCGCCAGGCCCGCAGGCGCGCTCGTCATGGTGCTCCCGATTGACGCGCCCGCCGCCGAGGCCGCGCCAGCTAGCGCGGACGCGGTCGCTCCGAGGGAGGCTACGATGTGCGCTGGCAAGGGTGCGACCTCCTCCGAGAGAGCGTGACGTGGGCGGAAACCTCTGTCGAGTATGCCCCATGTCAGCTAGGGTCTCGAAGTGCGGGGGCGGGGGTATCGTTTGTCCAGGACGCGCCGCGTCTTGAGGCTTGACCTGAGGAAGGGGAGCGCGATGGGCACGGTGCTCGTTGTACTCGAGCTTGCGGTCGTCATCGGCGCCATCGTCATGGGCGTCCGAATGGGGGGCATGGGTCTGGGCATCTGGGGCGCCGCTGGGGTCGCCGTGCTCGTGTTCGTGTTCCACCTGTCCCCCGGCACCACTCCTGGCTCGGCGATGCTCATCATCTTGGCGGTGATTACGGCCGCCAGCGCGATGCAGGCTGCCGGAGGAATCGACTTCCTCGTCAAGATTGCGGCCGGCATCATCCGCAAGAACCCGAAGCAGATCACGCTCATCGCCCCGCTCGTAAGCTATGCATTCACCGTCGGAGCCGGCACGAGCAACATCTTCTTCCCGCTCATCCCGGTCATCTACGAGGTCTCGTACGACAACGGCATACGTCCCGAGCGCCCGCTCTCGCTCTCGGTCATCGCCACCGGACTGGGCATCACGTCGAGCCCGGTATCCGCCGCCATGGCGGCGATGCTGGGGCTGCTGGCGGTCAAGGGCATCAGCGTCTCGCAGATCCTGCTGATCACCGTGCCGTCCTCGTTCGTGGCTATCGTCGTCGGTTCGTTGGTGATGAACCGCTACGGCAGGGACCTCAAGGACGACCCGGAGTACCAGCGCCGACTCGCCGAGGGCAAGGTACAGCCACCAAAGAAGTTCGAAGGCGCCGAGAACGTCGAGCCCGAGCTCCCCAAAGGCGCCTCGCTTTCCGCGTTCATCTTCCTAGGCGGTGTGGTGGCGGTCATCCTGCTCGGCGCCATTCCCGGTGCGCAGGGCCTGCTGCTTCCTAAGGGTGCCGACATGACCGTCGCCATCCAGCTCGTCATGTTCATCGTCGCACTTCTGATCTTGCTCTTCTGTAGCGCCAAGGTGGGTGACGTGCTCAAGCAACCGGTATTCTCGTCGGGAATCACGGCAATCGTGGCCCTGTTCGGTATCGCGTGGCTCGCCAACACCTTCATCGCGGCATATGAGGAGCAGATCGTAAAGATCCTGGGAGGCGCCGTGGCGGCGCTGCCGATCCTCTTCGCATTCGCGATCTTCATCTTCGCCGCGCTCACCACCAGCCAGTCGGCGACAACCAACACGATCATCCCGATTGGGCTCGCTCTACCAGGCCTTGGTGTGGGCGCGATCATCGCGATGTGGCAGGCGCTGGCCGGCGTCTACTTCCTGCCGGCGAACGGCAACCAGCTCGCATGCGTCGAGACCGACCTGACGGGCTCGACCAAGATCGGCAAGCTCGTACTGAACCACTCGTTCATGGTGCCGCTGCTCGTATGCACGGTCACCTCAGTGGCGGTAGGCCTGGCAATCCAAAGCCTGCTGCATTTCTAGCCACTTTCGAAGGGAGCTCTCCGCATGGATGCAAGTCAGATTCGAGCCAAGGTCGACGCGCTGATGCCGCAGGTACAGGCCGATCTCGGCAGGCTCGTCACGCTACCGTCAATCGCCTTCCCCGGCTTCCCTGCCGAGCCGGTCGTGGCATGTGCCGAGGCGGTCGTCGAAGTACTCAAGGGTTACGGCTGCACGGAGGCACGGCTGCTCGAGATCCCAGGCGGGTACTCGGCGGTGTATGCGGAGGTTGCGGGCCCCGAGGGCGCTCCGACAGTGATGATGTACGGCCACTACGACGTGCAGCCGGCGCCGATGGAGCAGGGCTGGCTCACCGATCCGTGGACGCCGACGATCAAGGACGGCCGCATGTTCGGGCGCGGCGCTGCCGACGACAAGTCAGGCGTTGTGATCAACGGCGCATCGGTAGCGGTCTTTGACGGCAAGCCGCCGGTCAATGTGAAGATCATCCTTGAGGGCGAGGAGGAGACCATCAGCCATCTCGAGGCGTTCGTCGAGGCCAACCCCGAGCTGTTCGCGTGCGACCTGTTCATCATCGCCGACATGGGCAACCTCAAAGTCGCCGAGCCGATCACGACCACCACACTTCGCGGCGACGTGGCTTGCACGGTCCGCGTCGAGACGCTCGACCATCCGCTACACTCTGGCGTTTTCGGAGGGCCGGCGCCCGACGCTCTCATGGCGCTCATTCGCATGTGCGCGCAGCTAGTCGATGAGGAGGGAAGCGTCATCGTTCCCGGCGTCGATGCGTACGATTGGCCCGGCGCCGACCTACCGGCCGACGTCTTCCGCTCGAACGCCGGCGTGCTGGACGGTGTCGAGCTGATCGGCACCGGAACGGTGGGAACTCGGCTATGGAGCAAGCCTTCGATCAACGTGCTGGGCATCGACTGCCCTACCGTCCACGAGGCGGCCAACATCCTGATTCCGAGCGTCACGGCGAAGGTCTCCATGCGCATCGTTCCCGGCGCCGACCCTCAGGTCGAGATGGACAAGCTGATGGCCTACCTGCGCTCGATTGCCCCGTGGGGCGCCAAGGTCGAGGTCAAAGCGGTCAAGGCGCTCAACGCC